>JAVEPB010000216.1 GCA_030922375.1 bacterium
TGCGGATCGGCAATGGTTTGGTCAACGGTGTAAATCGGCCCGCAGGGAATACCCGCGTCATTTAAAATGGCGATCCATTCCTCGCTTTTTTTCTCGCGTGTGCGCCGGCTTATATCCTCATTCAAGGCCTCCCGGTTCTCCAGGCGCCTCCCCGCGTCGGCATAACCGGGCTGGTCCAGCAATTCCGGCGCGCCAATAGCCGGGGCGAGGCGCTCCCACAAGCGATTGGGACCCGACTGAATATTGATCAATCCATCGGCGGTCTCGAACACCCCCGTCGGGACGAATGTCGGGTGATTGTTCCCGGCCTGCCTGGGCACTTCGCCCTTGATGAGATACCGCGCAACCTGCAGGTCCATCATCTGGATTTGCGCTTCCAGCAAAGAGGTATGGACCCATTGTCCCTCGCCGGAGGATTCTCGCTCCAGCAGCGCAAGCAGTATTCCCTGGGCGAGCATCATGCCGGCCGAGAGATCCGATATCGGAATGCCCGCCCGCATTGGGCCTTTCCCCGGCTCGCCGGTCACCGACATGAGGCCGCTGAGCCCCTGCGCAATCTGATCCAGACCGGGCCGATCGGCATACGGGCCTTCCTGGCCGAAACCCGATATGCTGCCGTAGACGATGCGGGGATTCACTTTTCGCACTGCCTCGTAGTCGATGCCAAGCCGGTGCTTCACCTGGGGGCGGTAGTTCTCGACGACAACGTCCGCCCCCCCCGCCAGCTCGAAAAAAATCTTCCTGCCCGCTTCTTCTTTCAGATTGAGCGTGAGGCTGCGCTTGTTGCGGTGGAGATTCTGGGCTTCGTAGCCGTGCCGATCCGCGCCCATGATTTCCATACCCAAGGCGGGGGGCAGTTCTATCCGGACAACATCCGCCCCCCAGTCCGCGAGTTGACGGACCGCCGTCGGTCCCGCGCGCGCCCGAGTCAGGTCGATCACCTTGAAACGCGAAAGAGGCATAGGTTTTTCAGACAATTTGAAAGCTCCATATCGAAAATGGTGGGCATGCGAATGAGTGATTCTACCTGAATTCAGGTCTTTCGTCGTCTCGCCGTTATTTGCGGACCCTGAACACCAATTTCAGATTGCACAGGAATTCGCCATGCACTGACCGTTGCTGCATAATTCCGGCATGAATATGAAAAGCCATCGTATCCGGGTAGTCCCCTCCAGACAGCCGATAGACAGACAGGACCAACTCGCCTGGAAAATCGCCGAGGTCGCCTCGGACACGGCACCGGCCGAGGCCGATGTCGAGGCGATGGTCGTCAACCGGATTATCGACAACGCCGGGGTGGCGCTCGCCGCGATTAACCGCGAGCCCGTGGCCAACGCGCGCACGCAGGCGCTGGCGCACCCGAGACCCGGCGGCGCCACCTTGTTTGGCGTGCCCTCCGGACATTTATTCGATGCCGAGTGGGTGGCCTGGGCCAACGGGACGGCGGTGAGGGAACTCGATTTTCACGACACCTACCTGGGCGCCGATTTCGGGCATCCGGGCGACGCCATCCCGGCCGTTCTCGCCGCCGCCCAGCAGTGCGGAAGAAGCGGAAAAGATCTTTTAAGAGGCATCGCCACCGCTTACGAAATTCATATCGCGTTGATGAAAGGCATCTGTCTTCACGAGCATAAAATCGATCACATTGCCCATCTGTGTCCGGCGATGGCGGCGGGTATCGGCGCTCTGCTCGATCTCGGGGCGGAGGTCATCTATCAGGCGGTCCAGCAGACCGTCCACGTTTCGTGCACGACGCGCCAGTCCCGCAAGGGGGAGATATCGAGCTGGAAGGCAAACGCCCCCGCTCATGCCGGCAAGCTCGCCATCGAGGCCATGGACCGGGCGATGCGGGGCGAAAAAAGCCCCTCGCCCATCTATGAAGGTGAGGACAGCGTCATCGCCTGGATGCTCGGCGGCCCCGAAGCGGTTTACGAAGTTTCGCTCCCCGAGCCGGGGGCGGGCAGGCGCGCCATCCTGGAGTCGTACACGAAAGAACATTCGGCCGAATACCAGGGACAGGCCCTGATCGATCTGGCATTTAACTTGCGTTCAAGGATCGCCGATTTAGGCGAGGTCGAAAGCGCCGTCCTCCACACCAGCCACCACACCCATACCGTCATCGGAACCGGTTCGAACGACCCCCAAAAGATGGACCCGGCCGCCACCCGCGAGACGCTCGACCACAGCGCCATGTATATTTTCGCCGTCGCGCTCGAGGATGGCCACTGGCACCACGAGGAGAGCTATGCGACCGAGCGCGCCGCCCGGCCGGAGACGGTCAGCCTCTGGCACAAAATCCGGACCGAGGAAGACCCCGAATGGAACCGCCGCTACCATCACCCGGAACCGGGGCGGAAAGCTTTCGGGGCAAGGGGAGTCATCACAATGAAAAACGGGGAAACCTTTGAGGACGAACTGGCCGTAGCGAATGCGCACCCCTTGGGCGCGAGGCCCTTCAGCCGGAAAGACTATATACGAAAGTTCGAGACGCTGGCCGGGGAAATCACGGACGCCGCGGAGCGCGAGAGGTTTCTGAGAGATGTACAGCGCCTGCCCGATTTGAAAGCGGGCGAGCTTTACGATCTGGGTCTTGGAACCGCCCCGGGTAAACTCCATCGCGCCGAGCGCGACGGGCGCGGTATTTTTTAGCTTACAAAGTTTAAAGGATGACTGAACTCCGCAGAGCGCCCGCGCTCCCCAAAACACCATTTACCTTCACACAGCAAGGGGGAGCGCAATCCTCTTAGCGCTTACCACAACTGCTCCGACGCCAGCACAGCGCCTTCGGCCAGCGTAGCCATTTTCATCCACACGATATTGCGGTCGACCTGGACCCTGCCGGCAAATGTGCCGAAGCCGCAATCGACGCCGGCGATCACATTTTCGCGGCCGACCACGTTGGCATAGTTGACAATGCGGTCAGCGACCAGTTCGGGATGTTCGACAAAGTTCGAGGTCGAGTCGATCACGCCGGGAATGATGGTCTTGCCGTCCGGCAAATCGACATCTCGCCAAACCTTCCATTCGTGCGCGTGGCGTGGATTGGCACCGGGGAACGACACGGCGCCCGGGCACCCCTTGAGCACGATATCGACGATATCCTTCAGCGGAACGTCCTCGTGGTGCGGCCCCATCGTGCTGGCCCAACAAATATGCATGCGCATGCGGTCGGCTGGAATGTCCCGGACGGCGTGATTGAGCGCCTCTACGTGCATCTCGATTTCCTTTCGGAAGTCGGTCAGGCTCAAGTTCCGAAACACCGTATGGCGGCTCAGCGCAAGGTCGGGGCAATCGAGTTGCAGTATCAGGCCCGCATCGACGATCGCCGTGTACTCGCGGCGCATCACATCGGCCAGCGCGAAGATATATTCCTCTTCGTTCGGGTAATGGAGGTTCGTCAGGTAACGCGCGATTTGGCCCGGCGAAGGTGAAGTCATGAACGCTTCTTCGGTATCGGCGCCGGTCAGAACGCTTTTCGCGCGCGTGATATCGACTTCGGCGGCCAGCCAGTCCTTCCAGCCGACCGGGCCGGAACAGGCCGGGCGGTTCTGCAGCGGCGAGGCGAATTGGGCGAGCATCTCCGACAGCTCGGGAAAGCCATCCAGGTTGACACCAATTATTGGCAGTGAATTGGGTCCGTCATAGCCGGTCAGCCGGTCCTTGACGTGCGAGGTATAGTCGGGGCGGCCCTGCTCGCCGTCATTGATGATGTCGATTCCGGCCGCCACCTGTTTTTGCACCACATCGTCTATGGCGGCAGCGACCGCGGCCTCGAGCTCGGCGGCTTGCTTGCCGCGATTTTCTTCTTCGGCCAGCAGTAGGTCCACCACTTCCGGCGGGCGTGGCAGGCTGCCAGTGTGGGTGGTGAGAATTCTCTCCGTACTGCGCTTCATGAGTTTGTCTCCTCTCCTGGGCCTGCTATGGCAATGATTTCCGCGCCCTGCCCTGTCCAAAAATCATCCGAATCCGTCCCACCTGGCGGTGATACTGTCTAAGCATTCCTCGAGACCGAACACTGTAAAACACCATAACACTCTCTCTTTCCCGCGTCCCTCTTTTGTTCGATCAAGTGATTGATTGGTCGCTGATTGTTCCACTCCCGGAAAAAATGAACCCACGGGATCTAATCTTGCGAAGCACGCGTCTCGGGCCGGCGCTATCGCCCGGCAGGCGCTCTATCGTCCCCGAATCGAATGGCGAACCACGCCAAAAGAGACGATAGAACGACGAAGACGATACAACCCAGTGCAATCGACTCCATCGTCACACCCATATCGATCCACCAACCCATCGTGACGGGAGCAAGCGCCGTGGCTAACACCATGAACGAAGTCGACAGGGCCCGAATCCCCCCCAGATGGGCGACGCCATAGATCTCCGCCCAGATGGCCCCGCCGATGGTGACGCGCAGACCCACCGTCACGCCGCTCGCCAGCATGTAAATAACGGCGGCCCCCGGATGATCGGAACCCGCGATGGCCAACATCGATACCCCTTGCGGTATCAAATAGTAGGGCAGGAGCCGCACCGCCCCGACCCGATCGACAAGCGGCCCCGTGAGCAGAGATACGCCGCTGATGACCACCACATACAGGAAATAGGCTTCCGTGAAATCCGTCAGGCTCCATCCCTTCGATTCGACGAGGTGGGCCATGTGGAAAAAAAAGCCCGTCGAGATGTAGGAGGGGGCGAGCAGTACGGGAAGAATGAGATAGAAGCGAGGGTCCTTCAAAACCTCCCTGCGAGACCAGCTGGGCGCCGCCCTCAACTCCGGGGAAATCCGCTCGGCTGCCCGCTCGACAAATCTCCGGTGCCGCTCTTTGTGCCCCCGGAGCAAAAAGAGGGCGAGGGGAACGACCCCCGCGGCGACAAGCGCCGCGAACGCGGCCCAGGTCCACCTCCAGCCCACCGATCTCAAGATCGCCAGCGCCGCAACAGCCAAAAGCCCTTGGCCCAGTGGGCTTCCGACAGAAACCAGACTCACTGCTTTACCCCGGGCCTCGTCGAAATAGCGCGCCATGGTAGTGGCCGATGTATGAACCATGAGGCCTTGTCCCGTGAGACGGAGCGCAAACAGGGCAAGCAAGAGAAAGAAGGTGGTAGGCACGGCCGCCATGAGCAGGCACGCGGAAACGAGCCCTCCCAGCACCGCCAGGGTATACCTGCGGAGATCGGTCCGGTCGATCATGCGCCCGAACCAGATCAGGCAGAGAGCGCTGCCCACGGTGGCGACGGCGAAGACCATGCCGAAATCGCCGTGAGAGAGGCCGAATTGGGCCCGGATGTCCGGATTAAAGACCGATATAACGTAGGTCTGACCGAAGCTGGAAAAAAACGAGAGAAGAAAACCAAAGGCAAGGAACCGGATGTTGCCAATGACGAATCCAAGATAGTTCAAATTGGAAGTGCTCATTAAAAATTTAATTCCGCCTGTGCATGGCGAATTAACAATTCGCCATGCACAGGCCGCAAGTTTAAACTATGACGCATACTTGCCAGCGAGCTGTGGTGTGAACCTTCCGTCGAGTCCCTTTCCCGCGTGCTCAAGCCGGGTATCCCGCGACCAGGTGCGCTTCAAATCGTCCTTTACATGAAAACTCAGCCGGCCCAGCCCTGCGGTCTCCAGTTCGATCAGATCGCCATCCTGAAAAGAGTGAAGTCCGCGGTGATCAGTTCCGGTCGCCAGAACATCGCCGGGCTCGAGCGGATGGACTGAACTCACCCATTCGATGCAGCGCTCGATACGGTACGTCATGTCGTCGGTATTGAAGTCCTGCTTGAGCGTACCGTTGTTCCAGACCCGAATCTGCAGTTGATGCGGATCGGGTATCTCATCGGCGGTCACCAGGTAGGGCCCCAAGGGGGCGAAAGTCTCACGCGACTTCATCTGATAGAAGGTGTTTCCGGCGGGCGGAAGACCGCGCGCAGAGCCATCGACGAAGTTGGTGTATCCGAACACATGCTCCATGGCCCTCTCGGCGCTGACATGGCTCGCCCGCTTGCCGATAACCACGGCGATTTCGCCCTCGCCCTCGAAGATGGCCGCCGGAACGTCCGGCAAAACCATGCTATCTCCACATCCGATTATAGACCCGGGCGATTTGTGGAAGGCGTTGATCTGAACCGCTCCCCACGCGCCGTCTTCCATATAGTTCAGCGCCATGCAGTCGATATTGATCGGCCTGGGCAGAGGCGGGCGAATCCTGACACCCGAAATCGGCAAGCCGCCGCCCCCCGCCCCGGCGTTCTCCAGGCGCTCTCTGTAGTCATCGAAGCGCTCGATCAGCCCGCTGATCAGATCGTGCGGTCCGGTATGAGGAATGTCCCGCACCTGTGATGAAACGTCGACCACATTTTCCCCGCTGAGCACCCCGAGCCGGAATTCGTCAAAATAAAGTAGTTTCATAATCCTCCCTCAAGAATGACTCCGCATCGTTCACGGTGAGCTTCGAATATCGCGAATTTCAATTTCAACCATGGGACTTAATAAATTTAAAGGTGATCGCGTTGCGCTTTCCTTCCGGACCCGAGACCTTGACTTCGTTTCAGACACGAACGGAAAGGTCTGGAATTTCCTGTTTACGTGAGCTCCTGGAGTTTTCTTTTCAGATGCCGGGTAATTTCTTCGGCATCTTCCGCATCGTTATGGTCCTGGTCGAGAGAGCCGTCCCCGGCCGGACTTTTCACAGTGAACATAACTACTTCATCCAGGATAATCCCGCCGTGTTTGGTATTTCTCGGAACGTGGACGAGGTCGCCGGGACCCAGGAGCCTCTCTTCCTCTCCCACAATCATAATCTGCCTTCCTTCCAATATCAGGAGAAACTGCTCTTCGTTCGGGTGAAAGTGCGGCCTCGACAATTTCCCTTTCGGATAGGTCACAAATCCCACCTTCATCAACTCGCCCGCCAATCCCTTGAATTTTCCCATGGGTTGCGCGGCCACGTGAGACTCTTCCATTTCCGACATTTTATAGAAAGGCACTTTCCCCCCTCCTTGGAAAATTCTGATTCAGGATAGACATGCGAAAGAAAAAATCGAGCCGCGACGAGTGTTCGGGAAGGACATTTTCTGGATTTGCCTCTTGCCGGAGGAGAGCTATATTTTCTCTTCCGACTCCAGCGCGGCCAACGCCTGTTGCACCAACTGACGGCGCAATTTCTTTTCTTCTTCCGGCGACAAGTTCGGATCGCCTGTGACGTTAACGATCCCGTGGCCGAGGATGACCCGGGTGGAACCTATCATCTTGGCTATGGGCATGGCCGACGTCACCTGCACCACGGGGATTCCGGCCTTCTCCAGCTCCGTCGTAATCGCAGCGCCGCTGCGGGTGCTGGTGCCTCACGTCGATGTGAGAATGACGGCGTCCACGCCTTCTCCCCTGACCTTCTCCACCATCTCCTTGCCCATTCTGCGCGTGTTGGACAGAGGATTTCCAAGTCCCGACGTCGAAATAAACTCGTTATGCAACTCGCCGATGGCCCCCTCCTTCTCAAGTTCACGCAAGGCATCCAGGGGCACTAGCCGGTGGGGGTCTTCCTGAACGAACTTCGGATCGTAGCCGCCGTGCGATATCTCATAGTCCTCGCTCTTCAAATCGTCGAGACCTTCAAGGTTATAGGTCCCCCAACGGGTAGCGGCCATCCCTTCGATATTATCCGGGTTGCCTTTGGGAACGAGTCCGCCATCGGTAATCACCATGACCTTGGCGTTCGAGATGTCCTTGACGGCACCAGGCATGAGGATTGGCTCGAAGGATGTCGATACCATCTCCGACTCAAACGGCTCACCCTTTACCTTGGCCATGAGCATGTCCACCAATCGCCGGCCCGCCATTTGCTCCACGAATTCGTCGCGAATCAGTCCCCTGATGAGGTAGCCTTCCTCGGAGGGCGAACCGATTTTTTCTTTGTTCATCATCTTCTTGCCCAGGTCCGCCATCTTGACCATGACGCCGCGCATCTCGGCTGCCTGGCGGCCAGAGTCGATGATGTACAAAGATTCGCGGTACAGATCCGTGCCGGGGTTTTCCTCGCTCATTCCCGTTACCACCGGGATCCCAAGCTCCGACTGGACGGCGGCGCAAATAGCCCCGGCGGCCATCCCGTAGCGTCCTGCCTCGAAACATGGGCCAGCCACGAAAAGCTCGGCCCGGGCTTTCTTCACCTTGTCCACGACGGAGGCAACCACCTCGTCTTGATGTTCAACAGCATGGTTGTCGCCGCATATAAGTGTGGTGACAATTTCAGCGCCCTCGCCCATCACTTGCTCGAGCAGGAGGCCCGGCCCCACCGCGCCGGCTCTCTCTTCAAGCGGAGACCCGGCGGCTTCCTCGCCACCGATCCCGCCAAAGAATTGATTGACGTAGTGTACGATTCGCAACTTGACCCCTCCTCCTTCGCTCCCGATCGCCGAATTCACCTTAATATATGATGGCTCGGAGACGCGTAGCGCCCTGCTGGTTGAGAATGCCCACGATACTGGCGGCTCCGATCTCCTGAGACATCGCCAGCGCCTCGGTCAGGTCAGGGTGGCCCGCTACGACGCGCTCCGCGCGTGGAACCTTCCATACGGTATCGACTCCGCCACAATATACTATCGCGTTAACATCGGGAAAATTGAACAACAGAGCCGACTCGACCCGCCGGTCTTTCGCCATATCAGACACCATGACTGCCGTGCGTATCCCCGCGCCTTCCAGCAGATTCGCGGTAATCGCCATATCCGAATGCGGTACGCCCCCTCCGAATTTGGTAAGAATCGCGGCATCGGGTTTCAGGCTCCATTTGGCGAGATGGGCCGCGGCCTGACAGTTGCGGTCGCGATCCTCGTTGTCGGAGCCTGCTATCGTCGCCACGGTTCCGACGAAGTTCAACACTTTCGCTTCATGGCGCCGGTAGAGGTCCGTGATGATCGGATGGTTTTGATAGAAGTAGGTCTCCGCGCCGCCGAGAGACAGGGTATAGGATGGCACGATGGCCCCGTCCAACCACTCGTCGGGATGGAGCAGGAGAGGCATCATGCCGCTCGTATTGGCGCCGTAGATGACTTGTTCGTCTATCTCCGGCGACCGCTGGCGAGAGTATATCTGCCCGACGTAGGCCACCCGCGGCAGCCCCTCGCGCCCCTCCAGCGTGGGGCCAACGGCGTCAAAGGTCGTGGTTTCGGCTGGCGTCTCACCCATCGCGGCTTGAGCCAGATAGACCACCGCTTTCATTCCCGCGCGGCGAGTCGCGTTGAGCTTGATGTGCGTAGCCAACTCCGGACGCGCGTGCGGCGCCACGATGAGATGTTGAAGCGACGAATAATGCGACCACTCACCGGCGGGGCCGCTCATCTCCAAAACGCGGCCGATCCGCCCCTCCGTATCCGCCACGGACCCCTCGATCAGCACCGTCACCGCCGCTCCTTCAAGAACGTGGGTCGTTCCCATCCCGGCGGTGGCGGGCGTGTTCAGGATGCCCGGAAAATCGGGGCTCGAACCGGGTTCCTTCGCCCGAGGTTCGATGATGTCGAATACAGGACCCACCCGGCAATTCTCACCGGCGCGGACAATCTCCAGGTCCACGCCCTGAAGACGGTCATCGGCCAGAAGCAGGGCCCTCAACTCCCCGGCATCGACGAGTAGGGATGTCCCGTCCAAGCGCGTATTATCGCCAAATTTAATTTCCGTGACGGGGTGACGGGCAAGAGTCAATTGCATGATTTCTTCCCTTTTCGCTCGTTAAATTATTGCCCGGTTCCAGGCCGGTCGCGGACAGATACAGCCTCATGTAGCCTGAATCGGTAAAGACATGTAGGCACCCAGCGCGCGTCCGTACGCGGCAGCATAGACTCCGTATGGAGTAAAATCCTCCGTGAATGCGCTCAAGGCCCAAAGGGCCGCTTTTCTGTATTTCCGTTCCCCGGCGGAGTCCGCGAGACGCAGGAAAAGCATTGCCGCAATCCCGTTTTCCGCCAACAGCGTGAGCGGGTATTTCAGGTGCGCCATCCCTTCGTGGCTGATGTCATGGAAGCCACCGGCAGGATTCGTCTGCGCGTCGAGCATCTCATCTCCAAGCCGGCGCGCGCGCTCCAGATATCCGGCTTCCCCGGTAGCTCCATAGGCGTCAAGCAGTGCGACCCCCGTATAAACCTGGTCAACAAGAAGTCCGGGAACGTGGGGCTCGCCATCGTGATAATGACACATGCCGCCACCGGTAGCGCGGCAATCGTTCCAAAGGAACTCCAACGCGCCCAGCGCGCGATCTCTGCAACCGGGTCGCTCTAGAATCCACGACGCCTCCAGATACGACGATATCGCCTGGGCATTGGCATCCGTATAAACCAACTCATCGACAACCGAAAAGGATTGCTGGGAATTGTACACTGTTTCCCCGTTTCTTATTATCGGAACGTGTAAATAGTCCTGACACCCAAAGAAAGCGGCGCCGGAGGGGCCGGACAGCGCCCCGTCAACGTAGCCGATTACCTCCTCAGCCAATTGCCGATACTCGGCCCGCCGGGTGAGCTGAAAGACGCGCAGGCAGTTGCCAAGTATTCCCGCTTGATCGGCGAGCAGCTTCTCGCGGTGAGGCTCGCTCCAATCGGCTTTGGAGGAATACCGAAAGTACCCCCCGTCCCTGTTATCGTACGTCTCGCTCGCGCGCATCGCGCTTAGCGTTCGCGCAACGTGATCGAGAAAGGTGACATCTCCCGTCGTCTCGTAACGGTAAAGTAGGAAATCGTTGGCCTCCGGATGAGGAAACTTGTGGTCGGGTCCGTACCCACCGTTCACCTTATCCGAAAGCGCCATCAAGGCGTTCGATATTTCGAATACGGCGGATGCCCGAATTTTTGCATCCGGGGCCGCGGCAGAGGCTTCCGGACTGACAGGCGAAGCGGATTCCAGAAGCTCGCCCTTTTTATCCTGGTAGGCCGCCTGAATGCGAACCAAGACACTGCAAAAATTTTCAGTCGTCAGGTGGTTCACGGTAGCTACCCGATCTCCCTGGGGAGTCATGAAGACGATGGTCGGCCAGCCGTTCCGATTGTAGCGGACGTCGATGTCCGGGCGCTGCGCGTTCTCGACACGTATCGGAACGAAGTAGGCGTTCAGCAGAACAATGACCTCGTCGTCCGAGAATGAAGTTTCGTCCATGCTCTGGCAGAATCCGCACCAGAAAGCACCCAAATAGAGCATCACCAGCTTGTCTTGATCCCGGGCTTTTTGAAATGCCTCAGGTCCCCACTCAAGCCAATTGATGAGGTGCGCAGTGTTCGGATTCGGAGAAAAGCGGATCATGCTAATTTACGCTCCGAAAGAATTGAATTCACCATAAATTCATTGCCCCTACGATACACGATCAATCGACCTCGATAATTCATTCATATTACAGAGGACCCGATTTTAGCGGAGCACACCTCTTTGATTATCCGATGCGCTCGTCAGTGATTGCCGCCTCGCCGTAAATTTCGGGGTTAAAGACGTTATATGGGCGCTTACCGGCGAGGAAGAGCTCGATATTTTGAACCACACGCAAAGCCATTTCCTCGCGCGTCTCGCGAGCCGCACTGCCCATGTGCGGCGTCAGAACAACATTTGGAAGGGTTTTAAGCCCTTCAATCGGCCCAGGATTTGGCTCAGGAACCTCGGTCTGATAGACGTCCAGGCCGGCCCCACGAATTCGTTTTTCTCTCAGCGCTTTCTCTAAAGCCACTTCATCCAAAACAGGTCCGCGCGAAGTGTTAATAAGAATGGCACTTGGCTTCATGAAAGAGATAAGCCGTTCATTGACGAGACCTACGGTATTTTTGGTGAGCGCCGGGGTTAATGCGATAAAATCCGATTCAACAAACAAATCATCGAGGGCACGGAATTCAGCCGAACCGAGAACAAATTCTTCCGCCGGACTTAGTGGCGTGCGCTTGTTGTAGATAATTCGCATGTCGCAAGCGGCTGCCTTACGGGCGACCAGTTGTCCGATTTGGCCCATTCCGACGATCCCGAGAGTCTTGCCGTAGAGACGCGAACCCATGAAAGCCATCGATTGATTCTGTTGCCAACGTCCCTCACGGAGGAACGTATCCGCCTCCGGCAATCGCCACGCTGTCGCCATCAAAAGAGCGAATGTGAATTCCGCGGCCGTTTTGCGCGTCATACTTTTTTGTCCCGCGACGGGTATGTTCCGGCGGGTCGCGGCCGCGAAATCAATAAATTTCGCGGTCCCATGCATGACGGAGATAAATTTCAGCTCCTTCGCCGCGTCGATCACACGCTCATTAAAGGGGATCTCCCCAATACCAAAGAGTATGTGTTTATCGCGCACGGCCTCCAGAAGTTCCGGTTCTGGAATCATGCGATCAACATGTGGATATGTAGTCACTTCCCCCAGTTTATTGAGCTTTGAGGCAGCGAATTCCGGTATCGGCTGAGGCACAAAAATCCTGGTCATGATTGCCCTCTCATGTTTTAAGGTGCCAAAAAAATAAACAACGGTTTGACCGTATCGCGTCCTGTCCAAAAACTCATCCGAAATTATGATGTATCCAAGAAAGGGAGAGTACGGTTTAGCGGGATAAACCGGCGGCCCTGTCTTTTTCCAGCTTTCTTAAAGCCCCTCTTTGGATTTTTCCGGTGGGAGTTAGCGGGAGTTCTTCCATGAACTCCACCGCACGCGGATATTTGTAAGGAGCCAGCTGGGATTTTACGAATTCTTGAAGTTCGCGGATCGTATCCTCCGGCGGCTCTTCGTTTTCCGACAAAATCACGAACGCCTTGACGATTTCACCCCGCTGGGAATCCGGCGAACCAACCACGGCGCAATCGCGGACCCGGGGATGCTCAAGCAAGACGGCCTCGACCTCGAGGCCGGATACGTTGTAGCCCCCGGTATTGATCATGTCGTCTGATCGCGCCTCAAAAGAGAGATACCCATCCTCATCGACACGGCAGAGGTCTCCCGTCATATTCCACCCGTCACGAACATAGTTCCGCTGCCGATTGAGATCGTCCAGGTACCGGCAGCCCGTCGGCCCCTTAACGATCATCTGCCCCACTTCGCCGGGCGGCGAATCCTCCATCGAATCGTCCACCACGCGAACCCGGTAGCCGGGCACGGCTTTTCCGATCGTTCCGGGCCGGATGTCTTTTCCGCCCGCCGAAATGAAGATGTGCAGCAACTCGGAAATGCCCAGGCCGTTGATGATTTCCACCCCGGTTTTTTCTTTCCATCCTTTGAACACCGCCAGGGCCAAGGGCTCGCCCCCCGCGACGCAGACGCGGAGGCTGCTCAAGTCGAAATCTCCTGCGATGGCGAGCATCTGCTTATAGCCGGAGGGGGTGCTGAAACAGATCGTGGCCTTATATCTATCGATGGTTTCAAGGAGGGTCTTGGGCGTTGCCCGCTCGACCAACACCGCCGAGGCTCCGAATCTCAGCGTATCGGTAATGAACGCGCAAAACCCGTATAAAAAAGCGATCTGGGGACTTCCGCAAACAATGTCCTCCGGCCGGATCCCGAACAAATGCCTGGGAAAGGTATCCGCCGCCGCGATTAAATCCCGGTGAAAGTGGACCGTGCCCTTCGGGGTGCCGGTGGACCCCGATGTAAATCCGATCAAAGCAACATCGTCCGCCGACGTGTCCGCATTCTCGAAAGAATCTGGGCTGTTCGCCATCAAGGATTCCAGCCCGCCGGGGCTCCCATCGCCAAAGCACAATATTTTTTTCAGAAAATCCACCTTCTTTCCCGCGTTATTCAGATCTTCGGCCAACCGAATGTCGCAGATGGCATACTGAACTTTTGCCTTTTCGAGAACATAGGCGAGCTCGCGTTCCCTCAACACCGGCATCGCGGGAATCACAATTCCGCCCGCCTTTAAAACGCCCAGGCAGGCGGCAACCAGCATCGGATTGTTCGGGGAGCGGAGCAGCACCCGCATCCCCGGAGCAAAACCGAATTCACCGGTGATCAGCGAGGCGATTCGATTGGCATTCTCCAACAGATCCGCATAAGTCCAAAGGGTATCGCCGAAATGAACCGCCGGCCGGCCGGCCTGCGGGCCCTTGACCATCCGGTCGATCAGCTCCACGCCCGCGTTCATGCGCGGCGGATAAGCGGCCAACTCGGGAAGTACCCCGTAGTCCATCTCCGGCCAATACTTTTCGGGCGCAAGATTTTCCCGCACGAATGTATCCACATGTCCGGTCGGCTCTTTCATGGATTTCGCACCATCGGCAATAGCCCTTCCGCCAGCCGCGTCATGTGCTCGGCCTCTTCGTTGACCGGAGCGGCGACTTTAAAGATGAAATGACTCACGCCCGCCCTTTGAAACAACTCGATTGTTTCGGCGCACCGATCGAGCGAACCGCACAAAAGATACTTCTCCGCGACTTCGCGCATGTCCCTCCCGTACCTCAGCGAAAGATTTTCGGCCCCGGCGTCGCAAGCCACGTTTTCATTCTCGGAAAGATTGACAAACATATGAAGGGCCGGCGTCCAAGGCCTATCAGGATCTTCCAGTGCTCTCCCCGCCTTTTCAGCCCATTGGCGAATTTGGCCCAGCCCCTCTTCGTAGCGCCGGGGGGAAAAAAGATAAGGAGCATAACCGTCCCCCAGAATCGCCGCCCGTCTCCGTGACGCATCGCTCCGGCCGCCCACCCAGATGGGAGGCCCTCCGGGCGTGGCGGGAGGAGGGCTCTGCCGCGTATCGGCGAAGCGAAAAAATTTTCCCCGGTGGCTCACCTCCTCGCCCGACCAAAGTTTGCGTAAAATCTCGATGGCCTCATCCGTGCGGGCGCCGCGCTCATTTTTCGGGACGCCGCATAACTCAAACTCCTTGATTTCTTCCCCTCCAACGCCGATGCCGAAGATGAAACGCCCGCCTCCGGATAAATAATCCACCGTGGCGGCCGCTTTCGCGGCAATTGCGGGGCGCCTCAATGGCAGAAGGTAAACGAGGCTGCCGAGAGTGATTCGTTCGGTCCGGGCGCCGCAGGCGGCAAGCGCGCCGAGACTCTCGAGATAGTTGCCCCGGAAGGCGATGTGATCGTCGATCCAGAGGGAATCGAAACCCGCCCGCTCCACATCCTCGACAAACGACAAAAATTCGCCCGCCGAAGGAATTTCACCCGGCTGCAATCCATGGCTGTATCCGAATTTAAGTGCGTTTTTCATTTTGACGCCATAAGAACCTATCCCGAAACATTCAGATGGAGATGGCGGCGGTCGTCCACCATCGCCATCCAGCCGGGAGGCACAAGAGTGACGGCCCCGTATTCTTCCACAACCGCCGACCCCTGGATTTCACTTTCCGCAGGAATCAAATCGCGCTGATAGACGCGGCAATCCGGGACGGGTTCCGAAAAATGGACAAGGCGCGATTCCAACAAGGCCGCCTCCAGGCCATCGTTGGCCACGGATGATTCCGTCCGCGGAGGTTTATCGACCCACGGGGGCTTATCGACCGCTCCGGTTACACGTACGCGGAGGGTTACGATTTCCGCCGGGTCATCGGGGTGACAATGCCCGTAGCGCTCCTCATAGCGGACATGAAAATCCCTCACCAGAGTTTCGAGCCAATCTCCGGATTCAGACACGGGAATCGTCATTTCGAATGCCTGCCCCGAATAGCGGACATCCGCGTAACGGAGGCAGCAAAGGTCCTTCAGTCCGGCGGAGCGCAGTTGAGCCGCCGGACGAGAAATCAACTCACCGAAAATACGCTCGATAGTGGGGGTGTCCGCCTTGTCAAAGCCGACGATATGCGTCCTGACGTTTTCCTGTACAACATCCGCCAGCAGCAAACCGAGGGCGGAAAAATTCCCCGGGAATCGGGGGACGATGATGTGCGTGATCGATAGATGCCCGGCAATGAGAGCGGCATGGAGCGGACCCGCCCCCCCGTAAGCGACCAAAACATGCTCCCTGGGATCGAATCCCCGCTCGATCGAAATCTCCCGAATGGAACTAACCATCTTCGCCACGGCGATATCGACGATTCCACGCGCCATGGAAACCGCATCGTCCATTCCCACGCTCCGGGCCAATTCCTCCATTACCTTTTCCGCCCCACCGGGATGAAGCTTCATTTTTCCCGCCATCAGGGTACGCGGGCCAATGCGGGACAACACCAGATTCGCATCCGTCACCGTCGGCTCGACGCCGCCAAAACCGTAACAGGCCGGGCCCGGACGGGAACCCGCGCTCTTCGGGCCCACATTCAGCACGCCATCCTCGTCGCGCCATGCGATACTTCCTCCGCCCGCCCCCACCGCGTTGATTTGAAGTTGAGAGGCGCTTAACGGAAACGAAGCGACCATGTTTTCCCGGGTCACAATAGGCTGACGATCACGGACGAGGCATACGTCCGTACTCGTCCCGCCCATGTCGTAGGTGATGAGGTGATCCAATCCCAGTTCCTCCGCAAGCGCGACACTCCCCACCACCCCTCCCGCCGGTCCCGAAAGTATCGTCTGGACGGGAAATTGCACGGCCCTTTTTGCATCCAGCATTCCGCCATTCGAGGCCATGATGAAAAAAGAAGAACGATACTTTTTATTTTGAAGCGCCGTGTTCAGGCGGGCGGCATAATCCCTGATCTTGGGTCCGAGATAGGCGTTGATGACCGTCGTCGAAAAACGCTCGTATTCCCGGTACTCGGGAACCACTTCGTGCGAAAGGGAGGTGAATAATTCGGGCAGCTTTCGGCGGAGACTCTCGGCGGTCTTGCTCTCGTTGTCTCCATTCGCGTAGGCGTGCAGAAAACAAACCGCAACGGCCTGAACACCGAGTTCCCGCAGACGTTCGGCCTGCCGAAGGATTTCATCTTCTTGAACCGCGATTTCAACGCAGCCGTCGGCCAGGATGCGCTCGGCAACCTCGAAACGCAGTTCGCGGGGAACAAGCGGCTTGGGCCGGATAAATTTCGAATCGAACAGGCTCTGCGGAACCAGGCGCTGCGTTCGGCCGATTTCGAGAACATCGCGGAAACCCGATGTGGTCAATAGGGCCGTTCGTGCGCCCGTATTCTCGAGAAGCGCGTTGGTTCCAACGGTTGTCCCGTGTGTGATTCTGCCGACCGATGCGATGTCGAAATCCAGACTCCCGAGGGCCTCGAGAAATACCTCGTCCTCTCTCCCCCGAACGGTAAGAAATTTCGCCACCTTCATCGTTCCCTCGTTCTCGTCATAGAAAACGAGATCCGTGAAGGTTCCTCCTGTATCGATCCCGACGAGATGCAAGGCGGGGCTATCCTCCAATATTCACCTGGCGGTTAATAAGAAAGTCCTTTTGCATCGGCCAGACGAAGGGCATCAATTTCCGAGCGGAACGAGAAAAACCTCTTCTCCCGGTTTCACGCCGATAATCGTCATCCCCAAAGAATCCAGGCCCAGCGACCCCGGGGCCATTTCAGGGTCCATCTCAATCCAGGCGCGCAGAGGCGCCCCCAACTTTCCACCGACTTCAACCAGGGCGCCTTGCGAAAGGGTCATATGCTCCGCGCTTTCCGGATGCACATGGCACCGGCGGCGAGAGTTCCTGCTGTGTGTTGTCTTTTTTTGAACGGCCTTCAGCGATTTCCTGTTCTCCCGGATGGTGCGGCGAAGCGAAAGAGTCTGTTCTTCGTCCACACCGGAAGCCTCGATGAAAACGCCATAATTCCGTCGGGCGACTTCTTCCGAAACGTAGCCGGCCATCGTATCGCTCAGGACCTGTGCGGAATCCCTGTCAAGGGGATCGCCGAAGCCGCCGCCTCCCGAGGTTTCGATAATGACGACATCTCCCCGCAGCAGGCGGAAACCCGCCGCCTTGCCGGGCGTTTCGGAGGGAGGGAGCGTTTCCCCGTTCCTTTCGACGACAAACCGGTTCGGGCTTCCCGGCCCGCCCCCGAATACACCGAAGGGAGGAATCACATTTTTATCCGATGATATCGAGAGAAGTGCATTGTCGGCCAGAACCTCCACCTCGCGGCGTAGCCCCAGCCCCCCCCGGTGAAGTCCGGCGCCCCCCGAGTCCTCGCGGAGGGAAACCTTCCTCAGCCTCAAGGGGTGGATGTGTTCAATCACCTCGATCGACTGAATGGAAGCGAAGTCTCCTTCCGTGAAATTCCTGGTAGCGCTGTTGCCGTCGTGCTCCTCGAATCCTCCCGTTCCGCCGGCCGGAAACTCATAAAAAAGGAAAGGCTTACCGGATTGAGGATCGTTTCCGCCGATATAAATATGGTTCGATGTGCCCTTCAAATCGCCCGTCACCGAATTCGGCGCGAATCGGCCGACGGCGCCTATCAAGGCCGACACAATCGCGTGGCTCACCTCCATCGAACCGGCACAACTCGCCGGGTAGCGTGCGGCCAGGAGAGAACCGGGCTCTGTAACGATTCCGAGAGGACGAAACGCCCCTTGATTGATCGCGCCCTTGGGATCCAGAAACGCCTTGACCACGCTGAACGCCGCCGAGGGGGCCATCGCGGGACCAACGTTGTAGGCGCCCTCGTTCTGCGCGTCGGTTCCGCTGAAATCGACAGCCAACTCATCGCCCGATATTTTCACCTTTACCCGAATGCGTATGGGATCGAGTGAATGACCGTCATGGTCCATAAAATGCTCGAAGGCGGATTCGCCGTCGGGCACGGCCGCGATGCGGCGGCGCATGGAGGCCTCGGCCCGATCGAGCAGGCGCCGCTTGGCGGCGAGAACGAGCCTCCATCCGTATTTATCAGCCAGCTCTTCGAGCCGAAGATGGGCCGTGTGACAAGTCGCCAGCATCGCGAAAAAATCGCCCCGCCGCTCCTCGGGAACGCGCATGTTGTGAAACAGAAGATCGACTATGCCCTGGTTCAGCTCCCCTTGCTCGATCACTTTCAGGATGGGAATGCGAATTCCGTCGTGAAGGATTTCGGTGTTCTTTCCCGAAATACTGCCCGGCGTCGTCCCGCCGACATCTCCCCAGTGCGCGCGAACGACGGGATAGATCGTCATCTCACCGCCGCCAAAGAGGGGTGAAATCATCGCCACGTCGTTCAGATGCGTACCGCCGGTATACGGATCGTTATGCAAAAACACATCGCCCGGATGGATGTCTTCGCCGAACCGCTTGAGCATTTCCCCGACCTCCATCGGAACGGGGAAGATGTGCACCGGATTGTCCTCGGCCATGGCCACGAGTTGGCCATCACCATCCACCAAGACGCAGGAGAAATCATGGCCTTCGTAGATGATGGACGAATAGGCGGTCCGCACCATGTTGGCCCGCATTTCGCGCACGATGGCGACGAACGATTCGTTCAGCACCTCGAGTGTGATGGGGTCAATCTCACGGTTCGGCTCTTCGGACATCCAGCCCTCAGAAGATCGTGGATTTGAAGAAGAAAGACTTCAACAGAGGGAATTTACCGCCTTTTCGGCCCAGTCACATTTTACCTGACGCGCCCAAAGGTCCATGAGCTTGCGGGTGATTGGGCCGGGAGCCCCGTTCGCCATCGGCGCGCCGTCGACTGAACTCACGGGCAGGATGCAGATGCTGTTCCCGGTAAAAAAAGCCTCGTCGGCCGTGAGAAGATCGTAGCGGGTGAGGTCCCCCCGCTTGACGGGAATATTGAGTTCATGGGCGAGTTCGAACACATACTGAAGATTAACTCCGGTCAGGCAGTTGTGCTCCGGCGGGGTGAGCAGTTCACCGTCTCTTAAAAAAAAGCAGTTGTAACTGGGCCCCTCCGCCACGAATCCTCTCGTGTCCAGCATGATAGCCCAGGCATCCGCCTCGGCCGCCTGAAACTCGGCCTGGATATGGTTCATTTTGTTGCCTACCTTCGCGCGCGGCTCTATACACTCGGCTGGAATTCGCCGGACGCCGGTGACGACCGCGGGGACACCATCGACATACCCCTTCGCGAACCGCGAATAATCCATCGGCAGGGTAAAGATAACCACCGTGTGCGCGCCATGGGTGTGGACGGGAGATGAGGAGATCCCTCCCCCGCGGGTCACCCAATGCTGAATACGGAACTCTTCGCCTTCGCCGTAGGCGCCTTCGTTCCGGCTCAAAAGCTCATGCGTCAATTCTTCCATTTTATCCGCGTCCATAGCGGGCTCGAGACGAGCATACCGGCACGAGAGGTAAAGACGGTCGATATGATCACGCAGCCGCCACGGGGCGCCGTTAAATGTGCGCGAAGCGTCATAGACGCCGTCCCCATACAGAAATCCCCTATCCAGGATGGAAATCTTGGCTTCGGATTCAGGAAGGAATTCACCGTTCACATATGCGATGCGGCCGCTCATACCACTCCACCCCTCTTTGGTTGTCGCCGACAAGTCGATTTTTCATATAGTACAGCCAATATTTCGCCAAGAACAAGGAACAAACCGAGGCAAGTACCGAGGCATACCGGCAGGCATACTCCGCGAAAATCGAACCCTATAAGCAATCAAGACCTTTGGACTCCGATAAATCGCTCATGCACAGGTATCAGGCCACGGCTAAATCCCTTAGTGACCCATAACTACAAACAACGTGGGTGGCGGCAGTTTCCTTTTGGTGACGTAGAGCGGGCCCTGGTCCAGTTTTCTGACGCGCCTGGCGCCGCGGAGGAATCTCCGCAAAAGGCTTTCGTCGTCCCAGTAATGCATCGGAATCGCGATGTTGGGCCGGATTTGGTCGACAATCTTTCTGGCCTCGCCGGGCCCCACGGCAAACGTTCCTCCGATGGGAACCATGACGACATGAATCTTCCCAAGTCGGCGGAGCTGGGATGGGCTCAGCGCCTCGGCGACATCCCCCAGGTGAGCGATGCAAAGGCCGCCTGCTTCATAGACGAACGCAGAGCCTTTCGTACGCCTCTCGTACGTCCGCTGCGTCACGGGCACGTTGTATATGAGAACGTCCCCCACCGTTTCCCGGACTTTCGCCCACTCCTCCCCGTCACCACCAAGACCCCGGAGGACAAGGGGATTCCCGGCGGCGATACCGGCCGAGTTGTGATGAGGGTGCTCCCTTCCTATCGTCACGGCATGCGGCCGGACGGCGGGCACCCGGAAACACATCTCGTGCCCGAAAGGATCGGCGATGATACGGGTCCCTCCGGGCGAGACGAGACGGAAAAAAGAATGGCCGAACCATTCTATCGAAACGCGCGCGGGCGGCGTGCTATTGACCGGAACCGCACGGAAAGCCCGGGGCGCGTTCACCAGCTCGGGAGCGCACCGCGCATAAACGGCGGCGGGAATAAAAAATCCCGCTAGAGCGGCAATCACAAAAAACCGGAGGAAGATTCTCATCGCATCCTCACAATAACCCGGGCACGGCTATTAGGTAATTCGCCATGCAAAGGTTTTTTCACCCACCCGGCTGCTCCTATTCGTGGCGGGAGATGAATTCGCGGATGTCGGCGTTGAAGGCATCGTCGTAGACCAGATAGAAGAAATGTCCGCCATCCTCGTAGAGTTTCAACTCGGCGCCCGGAATGGCCTCGGCGAGTTGTTCCGAGTAGTAGGGGGGGCAGACGGCGTCGTTCTTCGCTCCGATCACGATGACCGGAACCCGGATCCGGTCCAGCCGGTCCATCTGATCGTGCGCGATAATGCAGTCGATCCGCTCGGCGGCAATCTCGGGCGAGGAGGCTTTGGCGATCAGGGCCTCCTCTTTTTCGAGCATCTCTTCGTAGTGGTCCGTGAAATATTTCGGGTCGTTCAGGTTGGTGGAAGCGAGCCGGGTCAAGGCCTCGGTGCCCAGGTTGAGAAGGACGAGCTTTCGCATCTCGAACTGGCGGATGAAGAAGTGATCCGATTTCGGCCAGGAGCAACAGATGGCCGCGCTCTGGACCCGCTCTGGATTGTCGATGCAAAGGACCTGGATGGTCGCCCCGCCGGTGGAGGTGCCGACGAGGTGGGCCTTTTCGATCCCGGCGTCGTCCATGATGGCAACGACATCGGCTGCCATGTTCTCGACGCTGTAGACGCCGGGCGGCTGGCCGCTCTCTCCCGTCCCCCGGTGGTCGTGCACCACGACGGGTCTTTCTTTCGAGAAGGGGACGGCCTGCTTCATGCAGGAGGCGCGCATGCCGTTCAGGCCGGCGATGAAGAAAATCGGAACGCCCGGCCCGCCGGGGGTGAGGATTTCATAGACGATATCGACGCCGCCGGATTGGACTACGGCCATGAGCGGACCCTCCTTTTTCTTGGCGTCTTCCCGCCCGATGGGGGAGGAAGCGCCCCTAATAATTATTCCCGCCGAAAGACAGATAAAGAAGATTCACCCGCAGTTTAAACGCCACCCTCTCCTGAAACAACGATGAAGCGCGAACTCCCCGCCCATCCGCGCGGGCTGCGGTTTCCCCCCTATTCCCGCTCCCGCTTCCGAACAATTGCAAAATCGCAGCCCACAGGTTTAGGATTCAGGCGAATTCCAGAAAAGACGCAATTTCAGAATTTTCCGGTGCGGGTTTTATCGCGTGTGATGGGGGGGTGAGTTTTGCAAGAAGGAGAGAAGTCGATCATGAGCGAACACGGCAAGCTAGGGCCCATTTTTCAGTATATCGACGATCATGCGGAACAAATCGTCTCGGACCTTCAGGAACTCTGCCGCCAGCCGAGCATATCCACCACGCGGACAGGCATCGAGGAGATGGCCGCTCTCGTTCATCGCCGGCTCGAGCGCTCGGGTCTGAAAGCGATCCGACATGAAACCGGGGGCCACCCCATCCTGACCGGCGAGCTCGGAGGCGCGTCTTCCAAAACCCTTCTTTTCTACAACCACTATGACGTCCAGCCCGCCGAGCCCCTGGAGGAATGGTCGAGTCCGCCATTCGAGGCGCGGGTGGTGGACGGCCACGTCATCGCCCGGGGAGCAACCGACAACAAAGGCAACATCATCAGCCGCCTTGCGGCGTTCGAGGCGTTTCTGGCGGTGAGGGGGGAGCTTCCCTGCTCGGTCAAGTATCTCATCGAAGGCGAGGAGGAGATCGGAAGCGCTTCCCTCGAATCCTTTGTCACCGGAAACAAGGAACTTCTCGCGGCGGACGGGTGTATCTGGGAGGACAATACCGTCCGCGAGGATATCCCCTCGCTTTCGCTGGGGAACAAGGGGCTCTGCTATCTGGAGCTTCGCTGTCGCACGGCGAACGTGGATTTCCATTCCAGCAACGCACAGATGTACGAAAACGCCGCCTGGCGTATCGCCTGGGCGCTTTCGTCGATGAAAGACCAGGACGAAAACGTGCTCGTCGAGGGTTTTTACGACGGCATCGAGCCACTTACCGAAAAGGAAGAAGAACTGCTGGACGATATTCCCTCTTACGACGGTAAAACCCGGCGGGAGAAATTCGGGCTTCGCCGCTTCGCGCTCGATTTGCCCGACGAGGCGCTCGCCCGGCGGCACCTGGTCAACCCATCTTTCAATATCGCGGGGTTCGACGCGGGTTACACGGGCGAGGGCGTCAAGACGATCGTCTCAGGCAGGGCCCGGGCCAAGATCGATTGCCGTCTCGTGGTGGGCCAGACACCCGAACGGATTCACGGCTGCATCCGCCGGCATCTCGACCTGAACGGTTTCGAGGATATCGAGACGGAGCTTCTATTCAGCTCCCTTCCGGCGAAAAGCGACCCCGAGAGCCGTGTCGTCAAGGCCTGCGCCGAATCCTCGCGCCTGCTCTACGGTGAAGACCCGGTCATCAATCCCTTCGGGTGCGGAAGCACGCCCACATGGATCGTGATTAAACATCTGGGTATCCCACTGTCGTCCACCGGGGTGGGCTGCATCACCTCACGGACGCACAGCGCGAACGAAAACGTCAAAATCGATCACCTGATCATGGGAACCAAATACATGGCTGGAATTTGCGAGGCATTTGGCAAATTGTAGCCGCCGAGCGGAAGATTCCCGGCGCCGCGCTCAAGGGAAAATACTAATTCACTACCCACACGTTTCGGATTCCAACGTTCCGAAAAAAATTGATTCAAAAAAATTCGTTTGGAAGTTGCTCTTGTTTGGCGACAAAGCTATTGTCCGTTGTACACAAGAAAATTTTCCGCACCGAACCTCAGAACAGGGACCGACATATGGCAACGCGTGAACTTGGCATCATCGTGCACGGGGCGACGGGCGGTATCTGCTCGTCCCAGCATCTTCACAACTCGCTGGCGCCAATCCGCGCCGAGGGCGGTCTTGCCATCGGCGATGATTTGATTATGCCGAATCTGCTCTTGGTGGGCCGCAACCCGGAGCGCCTGGCGGCGATTGCATCGGAGATCGGCGGCGTTGAGTGGACGACCGATCTCGACGCCGCGCTGCTCAATCCCGCCTTTCCGGTATTCTTCGATGCGGCATCCACTCACCTGCGGCTCAACTTGCTCAAGCGGGCCATTGCCGCCGGCAAGCATATTTATACCGAAAAACCACTCGCCCCCTCGGTTGATGACGGACTGGCCCTCCTCAAAGCCGCCGAGGCCAATGGCCTAAAACACGGGGTGGTTGAAGACAAATTATTCCTGCCGGGCTTCCGCAAACTCCGGCACCTTGTCGATAGCGGTTTTTTCGGCCGCATCGTTGGATTCCATATCGAGTTTGGCTGGTGGGTGTTCGATGGCATCGAGGCCGACTCGCAACGCCCGAGCTGGAACTATCAAAAAACGAATGGTGGCGGACTGATCTCGGATATGCACCCGCATTGGCGCTACATTATCGAAGGCATCCTCGGGCCGATAGATAAGGTCGCGGCAACGTCATGGACAGGCCAAACCAAACGCGCCGATGAGGCGGGCGAACCTTTCAACGTTGACGTAGAAGACAATGTACACACGCTGCTCGAGATGACGGACGGCGCGCGCGGCACGATACTTAGTTCCTGGGCGACCCGGGTGCGGCGCGACGATCTGGTCACCTTTCAGGTTGACGGTCTCGGTGGCTCCGCTGTCGCCGGCATACGCCGGTGCTGGAAACAGGCGGGAAGCGACACGCCGACATTACGCGGTTTTCAAATGGGCCGGGTCGAGGACGCCACGAAAATTGCCGTGGATTATCATGAGTCCTGGCAAGAAGTGCCGGACGTCGCTCCCTATAAAAATCCCTATCGCCTCGGATGGGAAGCTTTTATCAACCACGTTGTCACCGATACGCCCTTTTACGCTGGTTTTTCGGCCGGGATTCGCGATGTCCAGCTCGTGGAGGCCTGTCAGCGTAGCGCCGAGGACGGTTCCTGGATCGACATGACGCAACTCTGATGGAACTGGACGCTGTGCATGGCTAATCAGTAATTCGCCAGGCCAGCCCTTTAGTGGATTCTTCCTCCCCTTTCGGGGATAATTTCCTTGTGCCTCCATTTTGTCCTGAACTTTCCGTCATTTTCCGAAGGAGTATCTCACATGGCCAAGCTGATCGATCTGAGCCGGGAGCTCTACCACCGGGCTCCCACGCACCCGGACCATCCCCCCATGGTCATCAAATCCTGGGTGACGCACGAGGAGCGGAAAAAGGAGACGGGCGGCTTTTCCTCCACCTCGATGGTGCTCTCGATGGGAGACCACGCCGGCACCCACGTGGACGCCCCGCGCCACTTCAACGCCGACCCCGGCGCCCCGGGCATCGGTGAGTTGCCGCTCGAGCATTTCTACACCGAGGCCGTCTGCCTCGACCTCTCCCGAAAGCCCCCTGCTTCGGACATCACCGTCGCCGACCTCGAAGCGGCCTGCCGCGCGGCGGACGTCGAGATCCAAGAGGGCGACACTGTTTTTCTTTACACCGGCCATCACGAGCGGACCTTCGGCACCCCGGCCTACCTCACCGATTTTCCCGGCCTCACGCGCGAATCCGCGGAATGGATCGGACGAAAGGGAATCGTCAGCTTCGGGGTCGAGGCCGTGAGCCCGGGACGGCCCGGGGAGAACAATTTCGAGGTCCACCGTGTCTGCGCCGAGATGGGCTTCACCCACATGGAGAGCCTGATGAATCTCGAGGCGCTCGTGGGGAAGGGCCGGTTCCGCTTCGCGGGCTTTCCCCTCAAGATCCGCGGCGGCTCGGGCAGTCCCATACGGGCGGTGGCGATTCTGGAAGAGTGAGAGAGGAAGAATTTTTCCATTAGTTCTCTTTTTGAGCCTCCTGATGCTGGCGGTTTTCCTCAACCGACCGGCGAGCTCGGCTCTGTCCTCCCGTTTCGCGCTCATAGGCGTATGCCAGCCGGTAGAGGATATCCTCCCGGAACGGGGCGCCGATGAGCTGAAGGGCGAGGGGGAGACCTCCGCTGGAGAAGCCGCAGGGCAGGCTCATTGCGGGGGCGCCGAGGCCGCTCACCATCCGGGTGAAGCGCGTGAGGCGGGCGATCATCTCGAACATCTCCTCCCCCGCTCCCACACCGGTCTCTTCCAGAGTGGGCGCGGGAATGGGAACCACCGGCGCGGCGAGGGCGTCCACTTTTGAGAACACCTCCTCCCCGTACTTGTTGGCGAGCCGGGCGCGCAGGCGGAGAGCGTCCAGATATTCGTGCGCCGGGATGTGGAAACCAGCCTCCATCCGGGCCAGGACCTGGGGAGTGATCTCGCCGGAGCGCTCCCGGGCCGCCTGGCCGTGGATGCTCGCCGCCTCGCACTTGGTGATCAGGTTGGTGAGGGCATCGAGGGCATCGGGCGCGGGCAATTTCACGGGAACAATCTCAGCACCGAGCTTATCCAAGACGCCGACGGCCTCACGGACGGCCCGCTCGGTTTCCTCCGAAATCGCATCGAAGAAGAAGTTCTCGGGGAGGCCAACCCGGAGGCCCTTCGCGCCCTTTTGCATTTCGGAGAGATAATCGGGCACGGGAAGCGGGGATGAGGTGGCATCAGCTGGGTCGTAGCCCGCGATGGCCTGCATGATCAGGGCGTTGTCCTCGACCGTCCGGCTCATAGGACCGAGGCAGTCCATCGACCAGGAGAGAGGCATGGCACCCGCGCGGCTCACACGGCCCCAGGTGGGCTTGAGGCCTACGACGCCGCAGAAGGCCGAGGGCAAGCGGATCGATCCCCCGGTGTCCGAGCCGAGGGCTCCCAGGGCGAGGCCTGCGGCCACAGCGGCCCCCGAGCCGCTTGAGGAACCACCAGCGATGTGTCCGCTCTTCCAGGGATTCTGGACGTCCCCGAAGTGCATGTTGTGCCCGGTGGGCCCCAGGGCGAACTCGGCCATGTTCAGCTTGCCGAGGGTGACGGCCCCGGCCGCCCGCAAACGGAGGACGGCGGTGCACTCGGCCCGGGGCTCAAAGTCCCGGTAGACGAGGGAGCCGCAAGTCGCCGGGAGACCACGGATGAAACACAGGTCCTTGTAAGCGAGGGGGATTCCGTCAAGGGGACCGAAGGGCCTCCCCTCGCGAAAGCGCACCTCGGCTTCCCGGGCCGCGCGCAGGGCGCCTTCGCCGTCTACTGTAATGTAGGCGTGGAGCTTTGGGTCGAGGGAGGCGATCAGACCGAGAATCTGTTCCACGGCCTCGGGAGGGGAGGTCCGTCCCTCTCGGTAAGCCACGCCGAGGCTCCGGATGGTCCAGGCGGACGCCTCTTCTTTCACGGGCGGTTCCGCTCTAGGGCACGGACGAAGTGGGAGGGTTCGTCCTCCATCGCGAGGGAGGGGAGGTGGGGCGCGAGGGCGCCTCGCAAGGCCTCCAACTCCGAGGCGAGGGCCGCCGCTTGCTCTTTGTCCAAGGGGCGGCTGCTCCCCTCGGAAACGATGTCTTTCCTGAGATTCTCTCGATAGATCATTAAATATTACTTCTTGATTTTAAGAAAGGGATCTTCCGGGTTCGGTTCCGGGGATAACCGGACTGCTTCTTGACGCGCACCGTCTCGTCCCGTCCAAAAACTCATCCGAATTCACGCCCCCTCGCGGCGATAATATTCGAGCATTCCTCCAGGCCGCTCGCGGCATCAAACCTCGCCACCCTTCTCTCCCGCGCCCTGCGCTCCGTGATAATTGGACTCCATGAAATTTCAAAGCTTTGAATTCCGATAAAATCCCATTTAAACGGGAATTGATGATTCGAGCGTATGTTTGGACAGGACGCGATATATCGTTTCGATTATGTGCATGACACGCATCATGCCACAATGAGACTCGATCAATCGACCTCGCCAAAGGTTTCATTTTATGGAGAATCCAATTATCGCGGAGCGCAGCCGAGTTGGATATTCACCCCATGCCATATTTATTATGAGTCTCTGGAAAATGCCATTTCAAAACGGACGGTTGCATGGACATGTGTCCATCCTCTACCGGAAATTCGAGAAGAGCGGTAGAGGCGCTGTCCGATTTTCAAGGAATGAGGAGCCTCCGACATGTTGTTAAACGAGATGACGTGGATGGAAATCCGGGAATTGCTTCCCCAAAGCCCGGTGGTGATTCAGCCGGTGGGATCAACCGAGCAGCATGGACCCCATCTTCCGCTACAAACCGACATTTTGAGCGCCTATGAAGTCGCCCGGGCAGCGGGAGAGCGCACAGGCTGCCTGGTGGCGCCGCCGCTGCCCTATGGCTATTCGGAGACCTGGCAGACTTTTCCGGGTACGATCAGCTTTAAACCTCAAACCTTCATGAACTGCGTCTCGGATATTGCCGAGAGTCTGGTACGCGGGGGTTTCAGGAAAATCTTTTTTCTGAACGGCCACAACGGCAACCTCGCGCCTCTCCAGACCATGATGTTTCAACTGCTCGAGCGCTACGGGCGGGAGCGCGAGGTGCTCATCGGGGCCGGCTCGTATTTCATGATCGCCCAGGAAGCCTGTGCCGCCATCGGCGACAGTTTCAGCGACGGATCCCACGCCAACGAGTTCGAGACTTCAATGGTGATGCGGATGCGGCCCGACCTCGTTCACGTAGATCGCCTGGGCGATTGGGTCTATGAGCCCGAATTGATTCTCTCGTTCCGCGAAGGGATGACATCCGTGCATAAACTGCCCGACAGCAGCCGCCACATCGGCGTATTCGGCGACCCCAGAAGGGCCAACCCGGATAAAGGGAGGCGATATTTCGAGGCCTGCGTCGCGCGGGTAGCCGAGGTGGTGGAAAATTTCGACCCCAAATATTTCGGCCTGGGTGACGGGTCCTAGCGAGCGGGCCGCCCCGGTAAAAAAGGATCGTATCTGATGGCGAAAAAGACCAAGACGAATCGGGCGCGAGTTTCTCGCCGGATGAAAAAACCGCCGCGATTGCGTGCCACCTGGTGGGGCTACCGCCGAGAAAACGGCGACGTTGGTTCACGCAATTATCTCCTCGTCCTGAGCGGTCTTTTCAGCGCCAATCCGGTCTGCGAGCGTGTGGCTCGCACCCTTCGTCATTCAGTTTCGATCACCCATCCCCTCGGCCGCTGCCAAATCGCTCCCGATCTGGAGCGCACCCTCAAGACCCTTGTGGGTCATGGGTTAAACGCCAATGCGGGGGCCGTACTCATTATTGACCACTACCACGAAAACGAACGCTCGGGCGAGGAGATCGCTCACGAGATCGCCAGGAGCGGCAAGCGCGTTGAAGTGGTGAATATTCGAAAAGGAAGCGGTATCGCCGAGGCAACGGCCAAGGCCACGCGCATCGGGATGGAAATGGTGCGGGAGCTAACGAATGAGCAGCGCCAAGAGGCGCCCGTGAGCAAACTTCTCGTCGGCCTCAACTGTGGGCGATCGGACACCATCTCGGGCCTCTCTCACAACAAAGCGGCCGGCTGGGTGACCGACCAGGTGGTCCGGCTCGGCGGCCGGGCCATCCTCGCGGAAACAACCGAGATGATGGGGGCCGAGAATATCCTGGCGGCTAAATGTGTACGTCCTTCTCTGGGAAAGCGCATTTGGAAAATCGTGCGGGAAACGGAAAAACATGTCCTTGCATACGGCGTGGACCTGCGCGGAAGCCAGCCAACAACCGACAATATAGCGGGTGGCCTCACCACCATCGAGGAAAAATCCTTGGGCGCCATTCAGAAAGCCGGAACGGCACCCATCGTGGACGTCATTCCTTGGGCCAAGCGGGCCAGCCGGACAAGCGGACTCCACGTCATGGACACTCCGGGCCATGGGGGCGAGTCCCTCACCGGGATCTGCGCAGGCGGGGCGCAGGTGCTTGTTTTCTCAACGAGCGGGGGCCTTACAATCAATCATCCCCTGATGTCCACCATTCGCGTTACGGGCAATCCGGCTTCGGCACACCTCAATCTGGACACGACCGACGTTGATGTCTCGGACATTTTCGAGGGGTTGCCCATTCAGGATGCGGGCCGCCGCATATACGACGAAGTAATCGACGTGGCGAGCGGCAAAATGACCACGGGTGAAATTCTTTGCTTGGCCGACGCTTTTGCAATCAATCGGTGCGGACCGAGCGTTTGACCCTCGATGGTGTATTTAGACTGGACGGCCCGGGAGCTACAAGCGGGGAAATATCAGGGAGGTTGAACCTTGGCCAACCCCCGTCTCCGCATAATTAGCAATTCGCCAGGCACTCCGGACTTTCCGGGTGTAAGATGGGACCGACCTCGCTGAAGCTGGGAGAATAAAATGCCCCTGTCAGCCTTCTCATATCTGCGTGAGCTTAATTCCCTCAACAGGGAGTTTGGCGACGATGCATTGGGACGGAAGATTGAGCTCCTAAGGATTCTCGAACGCCGGAGGCTTAAAACAGCAAAAGCGGTGGCACAGTTTCATGACATTCTTTGCTTCATGCGTGCTTGGCCAAATGGTCCGGAAATTCTTGAAGTCACCGATCGGGTTTTAGAAGGATTTGCAAATCGAAGCGATCTCCGTCGATTCCACAGCCAGCTGGAGGGAAGCGGCATCGCCGGGACCGTCATTTCATACCGATTTTTCCATCCGACCGCGGATTGGCTCGCGGAGCGTTGGGGCGATCGACTCCAGATTGATTGGCCGGAATTTGAAAACGCCGCGAACCTGGAGAGTTTCCTGTCTAACCTCGTGAGCTACGCCGAGACACCGGCATTGGATGAATACGATTTTGGTGCGCACGTTTGGATCGAACGGATGAAGAATCCAGGCGAGACCGACGCCGCATTTCTGATTAGAAGCTTTAAGGCCCTTCATGCAGATTCATTTCTACGGGAAAAATTATACGAGGACATGGATCCGCCCTTGCGCCTTTATCCGGGCGCTGACACCCCTTCACGCTCAACGGAGAAATTTCCGACAAAGCGTACCACTTGGCAAAAAGAGCCGATTCAGAATCAACGCCCCGACCTTAAAGCGGCGATCCGTTCCTCGAGTTTAAAAATAAACAAGCTCGGCGCCGGGAAAGCACGCTGTGCCGTAGAGCTGGCGCGGGGGACAATGGTCGCGCGCCTTCGGGATCTCGATGCTTTCGCCTATGCGGACCCGAACGACGTCCGCATCGCCGACTGCGGTGGGGGTGTTCAGATCGTCCTGACGGGGGTTCTGCCGGAGCGGCGTCTGCTGCTGGAGTCCCTCTACGGGTTTTTGCTCCTCAAGAACGGCATTCCAATTGGCTACGGGACAGGGACAGGTCTTTTTTCCTCATGTGAGGTCGCTTTCAACCTGTTCCCTGCCTTTCGAGGGGGCGAGACTGCGCTTATCTATTCGTTGGTCCTCGCGGTTTTCCGGCGGTTGTTCGATGCCGATACCTTCATGGTCGATCCCTATCAATTGGGGCAGGACAATGAGGAGGCGCTTCATTCTGGCGCCTGGTGGTTCTATGCGAATCTGGGATTCATGCCGCGCGAGCCGGCTGCCTGGCGCCTGGCGCGAACCGAGATGAGCCGCCGGAAAAAGAGAGCCGGATATCGCTCTTCAATTTCGGCGCTCGAAAGACTCTCCCAATATCCGGTTTTTCTCGAACTTAGGCGGAAACGCCGGGGTGTGCTCGGGGCGCTGAACCTGGCCGCGGTGGGGCTGGCCGTGACGGATTTGATGGCCCGCCGCTTCGGTTCGGACCGGAAGAGTGGAACGCGCCAATGTGCCTCGGAAGTGGCTCATCTCTTGAAGGCTGGGCCGCTCAAAAATACGACCGCCGCCGAGCGGGAGGCATGGGAAAGGTGGAGTCCGCTTGTTCTCGCCCTCGGCTCCGTCCATCGTTGGCCACGGAAAGACCAGCGCGCCCTCGTCGAGGTCATCCGGGCCAAGGGTGGGCGTCACGAATCCGACTTTGTCCCGTTGTTCGATGGCCATCAACGGCTTAGAAAAGGGATTCAGCGGATGGCCGAAAACGGTTAAGTGCGATTTTTTTATTCGGCGAACGCGAACCTGTCCATTGCGAATTACTAATCACATCCGAAAACCAGCTACTTGGATAGTCTTCTTGATAGAATAAGGAATTCACCAAGGGCGGGCTCGGTTTTAATCCGCGATACAATTAGATGGCCCGCCCCGCGGCGGCCCCTTCCTGCACAGCTTCGAATATGCCTCGTGGGCCGCCGCAATCCCCCGCCGTGTGGAAATTCATGTTCGGACATTCATCCGCCAGCGGGGCGAAAATCTCGATCTGGGGTTCCACGAAGCTCGCCGGGACCACCATGCGGATCCCCTCCACCATAGACAAATCATTTAATTCATTTCGCAAAACAGCCTCGTCCCCATCTAACCTCTCAAAGGAGGTGTTGACGAATATTTTCACGTTGCGCCGGGCAGTCAGCTTCTGAACCATGGGCGCGCGCGCGCGCGGCCCCAGGTCCCCGGCCAGCATCTCGCCGGGCTCCACCACAATCACCTCTCCTCCCAACTCGGCCAACCGCCCGGCGACGGCGCATCCGCGCATACCGCCTCCTTGGATCAGTGCCAAACCCTTGCCGTCCCATCCGTTGGCCATCGCATCCATCGGATCGAGTTCGGCAATCGAGAACCCCGAAGTCAACTCCTCGCCCAAGACTCGTGATGACCCGAACAAGGCGCCGGTGGCCAGGACAACCTCGTCGGGGGCCCTCCCCCGGATTTCATCCCCATCCACTCGGGTCCATAGACAGACCTCCACGCCAAGATTTCGAACCTCCGATTCGAGTGACTGAACAAGGAGTATCAAATCGGCCCGGCCCGGCGCCTTCGCGGCGTATCGGACCTGCCCCCCCAGCTCTCCCGACATTTCCATGAGGGTGACCCGGTGCCCGCGCAGGGCGGCGACCCGGGCCGCCTCGAGCCCCGCGGGTCCACCGCCTACGACAAGCACATCTTTGACGGCTCCGGCGGGCTGAATCCTGGTTTCCTCTTCCTGGCCCGCCCGGCTGTTCACCGTGCACAACACGGGCCCGCCCGTTCCCAACAGGTCGCTGCACTTCAAACACCCGATGCAGGGGCGGATATCCTCCGCCCGGCCCTTGAGCGCTTTTTGAGGCAAATACGGGTCCGCGTGCAACGCGCGGCCCATGGTGACAAAATCCGCCCTCCCGCTCCTGAGTATCTCCTCCGCCGTATCGGGGTCCATGATACGGCCCACGACCGAAACGCCAATTCCGACGCTCTTTTTAATCTCTCCCGCCACATCCGCGTTGGGGGCGATCGCCGCTTCCATCGAAGGCGTGATCAGGGCGGAGGATTCGTAGGTGCCCGCCGAGACATCGATGTGATCAACTCCGGCCGCCTCAAGCGCCTGGCACAAGGCCAGAACATCGCCCAACTCGAGACCTCCCTCGAGACCCTCCACCGCCGTCAGCCGATACATCAGCGGAAAATCATCGCCGAGTTCCCGGCGGACGGATTTGGCGACTTCGAGCGGCAGGCGCATCCGCCCCTCCAGGCCGCCACCGTATTCGTCCTCCCGCCGGTTGGATCGGGGCGAGAAAAACTGATTGAGCAAATAGCCGTGCGCCCCGTGGATCATGACCGCATCAAAGCCGGCCGCCCTCGCCCGTTTGGCCGCGGCCTCAAAGGACACGACGATCCCCTCGATTTCCTCCCGCGTGAGCTCGCGGGGCATTTCCCCGCGGCGGAAACCCTCGAACGGAATCGGCGAGGGCCCGACCGGCTGCGTGCCGGTGGCCGCGAGGAGGGCCTGCCTTCCCCCATGATTGATCTCCGCGACGACGGCCGCCCCCCCATCCTTCACCGCGCCGCAAAGACGCTGAAGGCCGGGGATCATGGCGTCGTCGTGGATGCCAAGCTGTAGCATGTTTCCCTTGCCCCCGGGGTCGATATAGAGGTCTTCGGGGCAGATGAGCGCGGCGCCGCCCTCCGCGCGTGCACGTACATTCCCGAGATAACGCTGGGTGACGGAGCCGTCCGGATCCCCGAGATTTTTTTCCATCGGTGAAGAGATGATCCGGTTTTTGAGGCGAAGCGAACCGATCCGGCCTTCCGAGAAAAGCCGGGGATAATTGATCTCTGCGTCGTTCATGAGGGATGGACCTCCGAAATTTAAAAAAGGCATCTTGAAGCAAGATAATACCATTCAGATGATGAACCGGAAATTGATCGGCGCGCTCGCTATCTCTATCAAAGCGGTATTATGAGGCGGGACGGAGTAAAAAAATCCGGGAATCTTTACCGCCCGTCCCGTCCAAAAAATCATCCAAAACCATGGTGTTTCCGGGAAATTAACAATTCGCCGTGGATGGAGAATTATCGGGGAAATTGTTTTATAATTGGCCGTAAATATCTATTGGCGATCGGTTTCGGAGTTATCTTGTCCGCAGGCGCCACCAACATGACGGAAAGGTGCATTCATGCCTGAAATGATAAAGACGACCTGCACCTTGGACTGCCAGGATGCCTGCGGCGTCGAGGCCGAAATCGAAAACGGCCGGGTCGTCAGGTTGCGCGGAGCCGAGGATCATCCCTACACGGAGGGATTTTTGTGTATCCGCCTCAACCGGTACCTCGATCGTCTCTACGGCCCCGAGCGGGTGACCTCCCCGCTGCAAAAAACGAAAGGCGGGTGGCGCGAGATATCATGGGACGATGCCATCGATATGGCCGCGGGCAAGTTCCGCGCGGCCGTGGATGAGTATGGTCCCGCCGCTATTCTCTACTTCGCGAGTTCGGGTTCCTTTGGTATCTCCAATCGCTACAACGTCCGCCTGTTTAACCGGCTCGGCGGGCCCACGGTGGCCTCGGGCTCTCTTTGCCTGTCGGCGGGCGTCGCCGGGATGGTCCAGAGCCTGGGCCAATCCATAAGCCCCGCGCCCTCCGAGATGATGAACAGCCGGATGATAGTCCTTTGGGGAAGAAACCCGGTCGCGTACTCGATCCACATGGTACCGCTCATTAGAAAAGCCCGCGAGCGGGGCGCCGAGATCGTCCTCATCGACCCCGTCCGGAGCGAGTCCGCGAAACTCTGCGGCCGCCACTATTCCCCAAGACCCGGCGGAGACGGTTATTTGGCCCTTGCCGTCTGCAAGTACCTGCTCGAGGAGGGCAAGGCGGACCGCGAGTTCCTGGAAAACGCGGCGGCGAACGCAGCGGCGATCGAGCGCATGTGCCAGCGGTTTTCATGGGAAGAGCTGTCCGACGGATGCGGGCTTTCGGTGGAGACCCTGCGGGAAATCGCCACCCTCTTCGCAGTGAACCACCCCGCCACCGTCTGTATGGGAAGAGGGCCCCAGCACTACCGGCAGGGGGCCGAAACCACCCGCCTGATACTGGCCGCTTGCGCCGTTTCCGGAAACCTTGGCGTGAAAGGAGGCGGATATAACTATAACTCCGACTACTGGGGCCCGTTTGATCGCTCCCTTGACGGAGGAGAATTCGCGACCTCCCACCGCACGGCGCCAAAAGCGATTATCGGGGAGGCCATCCTCAGCCTGAAGGATCCGCCTATCAGGGCGGCCTACATCCACGGGGGAAACCCCGTGACCCAGTGCCCAAACTCCCGGAAAGTGGCACGGGCGATTCGGTCCATCGATTTCGTGACCGTGGTGGATTCTTTCCTGACCGACACGGCGGAGTGCGCCGACCTCTTCCTGCCGTCCGCGATGTTCCTCGAGACGCGGGATGTCCGCCCCGCCGGCTGGAATCCCTACGTCGGCCCCGTGATGCCGGCCGTCCCGCCCCCCGAGGGGGTTAAATCGGACTGGGAGATCGTGGGCCTCCTGGCCCGGAAGCTGGGGATCGAGGATCCCCACCTCGGCCAACCCGTCGAGGAGTTCCTTCAGGCGTCTTTAGCGCCCATCGAGAAACACGGCCTTGACCCGGCCCGCGCCGTGAACGAAGTGTTCCGAAACCCCGAGTGCCCCAGGATTCCATTCGAAGACGGCGTCTTCGCAACACCCTCGGGCAAGTTCGAGTTCCTCGAAGAATGGGAGCCCGACGAAAACCCGGAAGTGGACGAGCGTTATCCCCTGCGGCTTCTCTCCTTAAAGTATCAGCGCTACCAATCCTCACAGGTGCCTGAATCCAAACAAAAGGAGACCGAGACCACCGTCTGGCTCCACCCGGAGACCGCCACTCGCTTCGGTCTCGAAGAGGGAGTTAGCGGCCGGCTTCACTCCCCAAGCGGTGAGTGCGAGGTGCGGTTCGCCCTGGATGAGGGCCTGCGGAGGGATGTTTGCCTGGCGAGATCGGGCGGCTGGTTGAAGAAGGACCAAGGGGTCAACGTGCTCACGGAGGATGTTCTCACCAGCTCCGGCGAATGCTCCGGGTACTACGAAACGAGGGTGTGTCCGGTGGCGCGGGCCTGAAAAGCGTCCTGACTTCACTGCCGCATTTCAACGGCAGCCGTAATTACCTGACTGACTGCCCTGCTCTCCCTGCCCGCCCCGCCGAATTCTTCCGAAACGGTTAGCCGCTGAGGGCCACCTTGAGCGGACCTCTGGCCTTTTCGGGATCTATTCCGTGCTGCCGAAGCTGATCCTCGGCCTCGGCCAGAACGCGATCCAGATCTCCGTATAGCTTGAAGGTTTTCGTCCAGTCCGGATAGTCGAACCCCATCGAATGACCGAGGATTGTCATGAAGTTTTCCAGTTCGAAGGGATGATTCCCCTCCTCCGGGCAGAGCTCAAAATGGCAGCTGTGGTAGACGGTCACCACGGAGTCCACCTCGGCGGCCCGCGCCGAAGAGAATAGTTTTTCGCGCATCGCCTCGGGCGCTCCGGGAAGGAGAAGGGTAGGACACTGGTAGCCATGGTCCTTGTATTGATCGATCTCTACCACCTCGAGTCCGGGGACGCAGGCGAGAATCGCCTTCACGTTTTCCTCCACGCCGTCGGTTCCTCCGTGGAGGTGGAGCGCAATCCGCTTGTTGACCGGAGCCGTGCAAAGTGATTTCAGGGTATCGAGATTCCGGGCCAGATATTTCGTCACATGGACAAATGGAAGCTCGTCGTCTCCAGGTCCGGAATAAAGAGGGCGGTACTCCGTGTACTGCATTTGGCAGGTGGGACAGAAAGTAATCACTTGCTCGGAGTTGTAAGACTGGAATTTCTCGAGGGACCGCGTGCCCATGGCCGCACCCGCCTCGAGATCGCTCATTCGGATATGGTTGATGCCGCAGCAGTGGGCCAATCCACCCACCACCTCGTAGTCCAATCCCATCCGGTCGAATACATCCATGCACGAAAGCAGGATGTGCGGCGTCTTGAGAATATGACACCCGAAATAGAAAAGATTTTGAGCGGCCGCTTTCTTCCCGTGCCGGACGGAGGTAAGACGCCGGTAAAGATCGGGAGGGGTCTGGATGGCGGCCGTGGCGCGGACGATCCCGCTTAGCCGCCGGAAAAACTTTCGCCCGCGCTGGCTCAGCTCCTCTCGCCCGAAAGCGTTTTGCTGAAGTTTAACCCGGGCATAGAGAATCATCTCCCGGGGATTTATATCCTCCGGGCAGGCGTCGATGCAGGACCCACTTTTCTGACAGGCTTGCACCCAGGCCGTCCCTTCGGGCGCATGAGCGCGATCATTGATGATATCCACCACCGAGCGGGTAACCGCGGAAGGGTCGGCTCCCTCGAGATCGGTATAGGGCAGCATCGAGCAGGCCTCGAAGCATTTTCCGCAAAATGTACAAAGTTCCGTGATCCGATCCATTCGCGCCTGGATGTCGGCAGCGAAAGGGGTTTCGGTTTTCGGGTGCATAAATTTCCCTTCGCTGGGTATGGAACCTGTGATTGGTTTCAAATTTCGGTATCTAGAAACTTTTCGTAAAAAGCCATCTAAAATTGTACCAGCGGAGCGGCATAAGAGTGTACCCGTGGGCATGAGAACATGGAGGCCCAAGGGGGCCCTAATTGGCCTTTTTCACCCCTTTTGGGCTGTTTTCCGGGCCTGCACATGGTGAATTAGTTTGGCTGTGTACACTCTTCATTTTGGGTTTCAATCGAAAATCTGAGATTGTTGAAATTCCGCAGGATCCAATTTTCGCGGAGCACATCCCACGATTTGAAAACGCCAAACACCGAGGATCTCCCTTTTTCAAATGTATAATGATGCATTATCATTGCATCATCACCTCACACATAAAAGTCACTTGATATTCAGGTGAATTTTTTTGGACGGAATACCTAGCTATGCAGGAGCCGAATCTATGCAGATCACCCGGGTAACGCCAATCCATGCAGGACAGTTCCTATTCGTCCGGATAGAAACAGACACCGGCATTCATGGAATCGGAGAAGCCGGATCCTGGGGGCATATCGAGGCCGCCAATGCGGCGCTGGCCAGGTTCGCCGACTACCTAGTAGGCAAGGATCCGTCCCGGATTGAACATCATTGGAACGTCATGCACCGGTTCACGTATTTCCAGGGGCTCGCCATCAACGCGGCTATCTCGGCCATTGATATCGCCCTCTGGGATATCAAGGGCAAGGCGCTCGGCGTCCCCGTCTATCAGCTTCTCGGCGGACCGGTCCGCACCAGCGCGCGAGTCTATGGGCACGTATACGGAAAAACAATCGATGAAGTCCTCGCCGAGCTGGAACGCAAAAAGGACGTGGGCTTCACCGCCGTCGGTCATATCAATCCGTTCCTGGACGAGGGAGAAGATCAGACCTACTTCAAGCCGCATGCCGCCAAGATGCGCGACGCAATCGATAATGTCGGGCGCATGCGGGAGAAGGCAGGCAACGATCTCGATCTGTGTGTTGAGATCCACAGGCGATTGACTCCGGCGGAGGCCATCGTCCTCGCGCGGGGCATCGAGCAGTATCATCCGATGTTCATTGAAGACCCGATGCGTCCCGAGAACACCGACGCCATGGCGCGCATCGCGGAGAAAATACGAATCCCGATCGCCACCGGCGAGCGATTTTCCACGATTTACGAATTTCAGGCGGCCCTGTCCCGAAAAGCGGTGGAATACGCCCGTGCGGACCTCTGCCTGGTCGGCGGCATCACCGGAGGCCGTAAAGTCGCGGCCATGGCGGAATCTCACAACGTCATGATGGTTCCGCACAACCCACTGTCGCCGGTCGGCCTGGCTGCTTGCCTGCAGCTCGACGCCGCGATACCCAATTTCGCAATTCAGGAATACAGCACCGGTTTCGAGGGGGGCGCCATGGTCTCCGAAGAAAAGCACCTCGGCCATGACATCGTCGATGAGGTGCCGACACCGGTGGATGGCTTCGTCCCCATCCCCAATCGGCCCGGAATCGGCATTGACCTGGTCGATGACCCGGTATCCGTTCGCCCGCCGCTGAGTAAGCCGGTCGCCATGCGCCTTCATCGCGATGGTTCGCCTGTCGATCAATAGGGCTGGGATTCAGCTACTCATCCGGAAAAAATTCGCCATTTGAGGCCATGATTCCTCTATGCAAGGAGCCACGAGAAGATTTCCGGCTTCGGTCCGATACATGGGCTACGAAAATTGAACCAAGAAAACGTGGAAGCCGCTCAAGGTGTCCCAAATATTCAACTCCGATGGGAGAACCGGCTTAGCGGAAAGCCCTAGTAAGGAATTAAAAAATCACGACTCCCAATGGGTTTGAATTTTATCGGCCAATTTTTCGCTGAGGACCCGGTAGAAAACGTCGCCCTGCTCGGCCGATGCGTTACGCGAGTCTCCCCAGGTTCCGGTCTCGGTATAGCGAGGCAGATTGAAGACGATGGTGTTCACGTCCGGGTCGCGCGAGAGAGCGAGATATTCCCCGGGGATCATCGGCTCCGACATGCGGTCGAAGTTGAGCAATTCGGGCTTAAAGAACATGACGGCGGAGGATTCCTGCTCGCCCGCGTGCGCCCCCCAGGGGTCGGAGAGCTTTTGCCCAAGTTCCTTCTCCACCTCTTCCTTCACCTCGTCGCTTGTCTGAATCCGCAGCATGTTCACCACCATGAGCTGGATACTCTCCCCATGCTTATGCTTGAGATCGCGCGCGGTTACGTCGGTGACTGTGCGGTTCCCGCCGTGGGCGTTCACGAAGGCGAATTTTTTAAAACCGTGTTGCGTGAGCGACTCCACCATCTCGGAAACCACCCGCCGGAAGGTGTCGATACTCAGCGTCATACTCCCTGGAAATGTCATGTGCTGTGGGGAATAACCCACCGTCAACGTCGGCGCGACAAGAGCGTTTATCAGCCTTGCGATGCGCACGCTCATCTCCAGGGCGATGATCGAGTCGGTGCCCAGGGGGCCGTGCAAGCCGTGCTGCTCGGTCGCGCCCATGGGGAGGATGGCGGTATCGACGCCGGCCTGGAGTTTTCCCTCGACGTCCTTCCAGCTCATATAGGGGATATAATGATCGCGCATGGGGAGTGTCCTTTTCGGATGAGAGAAAGATCGGCTAATTTACCTGCCCAAAAACCCAACCGGATTCTGGATTTCTTTAAACGGCATCATCAATCAATTCGCAGCTGTAAATTCCTCGATCCGTCGCTAAATTCGTAATTCGCCACGCGCAGGATCAGCCGCGGGTTCCGCCTCTTGCCGTCTAGCGGATCGTGGGAAGTCCCAAATCGAGAGCCGAACCGTCCGTCAGGGGACGGGTGGAGAGGTCGCGCGAGGGGAGGATCACAGTCGCCAGCCCCGGAGTGGTCATTTCCCCCCGTTGGTTGACCCCGGAGATATCGATGTCCACCAGGGCGAAACCGTCTTTGTTGTATTTCTTCGTGACCTTCCCCCGGATGAACTGGGTGTCTCCCTGGACGTTGAACCGGCGCGCCTCCACCCGAAGGCGTTTGAGCACCGCGTCGTTTCCCATCCAGTTGGTGAGGAGCGTCCCCATCCAGGCCACGCGCTGGGGCAAATAGTCGTACATCCCGGGGACACCGACTTCTTTCGCGAAGTCCTCTCTGTGATGACCGATGCCCGTGTATTCGATGCCGCCGCTCGCCTCGGGATTTTGAATGAAATGCTTGGGGTGTTTCAGGGCGTCGCGCAACAACACCCCGTGGGTGCGGGCGCGTCCGCAGGCCGCGATGAAACCCATCGTGTCCGAGAGCGAAAGCGGGCCTCTCACGATTTCGTCGAGTTCCTCGTCCTCGCCCACGTCTTCCCAATAGCGAGTCTGATCCCCCCGGATTTGGGCGGATTCCCTCAAAGCCTTCGAGTGGATGTCCTCGAGCTCTTCGGAGGTGTAGACGTGGCCTTCTATGTCCTTGTATTTCCCTTTTTCGCGGGATGACTGACGCTCGTGGCGGGCCGTCCAGCCGAGGACCACGGCGATGGCCTCGTCGCGCTGGTTGAGAAAGGTCGATTCGACATACTGCATGATCATCCGGCCCGAAAAGCGGGACTGTTTTTCCTCGACCCCGACCACCCGGTTCCAGACGCTGATCCGGTCGCCCGGGCGGACGTTTCGGAGAAACAGCCAGTCGTTGCCCACCGCGAAGCCGTGAACGCCGGGGAGCCCCCACTGAGAGCGGCCCGGCCAGTGATGCACGAGGGGAAAGCAGGGATGGGCGATCAATCCGCCGAAACGGGTCCATCGCGCGTACTCGACATCCCTGTAAAGGGGGTTGAGCTCCCCGATACCGTTGGAGAAGTGAGTGATCGTATCCATGCTGGCGTCGCGCAGGAATTGCTCGGGGCGAAGCTTGACGCCGATCATGGCCCTGGCCGCACCAAGGGCTTCGTCGGTGATTTTTCCCTCCGCGGCCGAAGCACCGATTTCCTTCAGTTTATCGACCGAAACTTCTTCAGCTGCCATGGTCATTTCCCTCTCAAGAAGATGGTAAGCCCGGCGAAGCGGGAAATCCAGAATCCTTGCCCTGGCGGGCGCGCATCAGGGCCGCCCCAGCCACCTCGACCAACCGGTCAACGCTTTCCGCCACCTCCGCCCCGGCGGCGCGCAAAGCGGCCACCTTGGCCTCGTGGGTTTCCGAAAGCGAGCCGATCAAAGCGCTCGCGTGGCCCATTTTTTTTCCTCTGGGGGCGCATTTTCCGACCACCAGCGCCGCCACCGGCTTGGCGTCCGGGCGCCCCGCGTATTCGGCCGCCCGGGATTCATCCTGCCCGCCGATTTCTCCCAGGAAGACAATCGCCTCGGTCTCGGAGTCGCGGTGGAAAAGCTCCAGAGCTTCCAGTGCGGACAGGCCCTTGATCGGGTCACCGCCGATTCCCACGACGGTGGACTGGCCTAAACCGGCGAGGGTCAGGCGGTGGGACGATTCATAGGAGAGCGAGCCGCTTTGCGAGATCACCCCCAGCGGCCCGGGCACACAACAAAAAGAGGGCATGAATCCGACCTTGGCCTTGCCCGGTGAGATGATGCCGGGGGTGTTGGGGGCAATGACCACCGCGCCGTTCGCTTCCGCGGCAGCCCTCATCTCCATCGCGTCCAGAACGGGAAATCCATCCCCCGGGTAAACCACCAGGCGGCAGCCCGCCTCTACCGCCTCGACGATGGCGTCCAGGGCCGAGTGGGGCGGGACGTAGACAAGAGAGGTGTCCGCTCCCACCTCCCGGCATGCGGTGACCATGTCCGGAAAGACCGGAAGCCCCTCCACTTCGAGATCCGAGCGGCCGGGAGTCACTCCTCCCAGGAGACACGTTCCATAGGCTTTCAGGTCGTTTGCCGAAAAACGACCCATTTTTCCGGTGATCCCCTGAATCACGACCCGGTTGCGCTCGTCCAGAAGGATGCTCACGCCACCCCCCCCGCGAGCGAAACCGCCTCGGCCACAGCCGCGTCGAGCGTCGCGTGATTTCGGATACCCAGATTATCGAAAATTCCCTGCACAGCCCCGGCGTTGGTCCCGTTGAGACGGAATACCACGGGCTTCGCGCTCTCGCGCTCATTCATGATGTCGTGAATCACGCGGGCCACGCGATCCATCTGTGTGGCGCCGCCGAAGATGCTCACCAGGATGGAGCGCACTCCCGGATCGCCGTCGAGCATTTCAAAGGCCAGCCGGTATCCTTCCGGGGTGGGGTTGGCGCTGCAATCGAGGAAGCAGGCGGGACTGCCCCCGGCCGCCTGGATGAGGTCCATCGTCGCCATGGTCATGCCCGCGCCGCCCGAGATCAGACCGACGTTCCCTTCCATCGGAATGAGCATAAGCCCGGCCGCGAGGCACCGCTCGACCGGCTTTGGCTCGCGGCTGTTCGAGGCGCGGATGGCTTCTGCGATTCCTAAATCGCGAAACGCGGCCGATTCGTCCCTGACGATTTTCGCGTCGGCCGCCATGAGCGAGCCCCCGGCCAGCACGGCAAGTGGATTGATCTCGACGGTGGTGCAGTCATGCGCCCAGGCGACGCGAAGAAGCGAGCGGGCGATTCGGAGGACTTTTTCACGCACCGAGGAATCGCCCTCTAAAGGAGAGAGCAGGCCGCGGAATTCGTGGACCCGAAAGTTGCGGGGGAGACCGACGGGGTAGCGAACGGGGGGAGGCGCGCCCTCCACGTCCACCCCTCCGGCGGGCGAGTAGAGGAGCATGTAGCCCCCCGCCCCACCGTCCACGGCCGCCGAGAGGTAGAGTTCGCGCTCGATCTCCAGCCAGGGCTCCATCAAAACGGCCGAAGGGCGCTCCTCGCCGAAATCCATATCGAGAATCCTGCCGGCGGCCTCTGCGGCGGATTGCGGGTCCTCCACCCGGACGACGCCTCCGGATTTCCCGCGTCCGCCGCTCCTCACCTGGGCTTTCACCGCGGCGGGGTAGGTGAACGGGCTGCGCAAAATCTCCTCGGGCCGCTCGACGAGCCAACCGGCGGGCGTGGGAACGCCAGCCGCCCGGAGCAGATTTTTTCCCTCGTGCTCTGTCATCAGCATGTGAGCAGTTTTTGTTACGTCTCGCGTTCCTGTCAAGTGCGGAAAGGATGACAGGGAGGACTCCGAAATGAATTTCCACCGAAATTTCCTAAATAGCATCCTGATAAGCGAGAGCTGACGGAAATGACCTCCGAGTGACACACCCCCAAAACCGCCCCTGGTGAAATTACAATTCCAGTTGAAAATCAGGATGTGCTCCGCGAAAATTGGACCCCCAATTAAAGTTCGTATTTTGATGAGACCTGAATTAATCGTACTATCGCACTACAATTCAAGGGCGAGAGATTTATTCAGGTTTTGACATTGGAGCGAAAATGAAAAATACACAGGACCTTCGAGCGCATATCAAAAAGAGCATTCCCGAAATATCTTGGATCGCGGACGAGAAGACAAAGGAAAAAATTATCGACGCTTATCAAATGGCATTGGAAAAAAGCACATGGAAGGATATGGCGGATGTCCCGCATATTTTCGTTGGGGGTGAACCGAAGGGAGACATGCTCGATCATGTTCGGGCTGTAGTTCAACTTTGCCGCGAATCAACACGGATAATGAAATCGTTTGGCCATCAAATTGACGAACAACTGGTTCTAACCGGTGCAATACTTCACGATGTAGGAAAAATCGTTGAACATGCACAAAGGGATGGGGTCAAGGTCGCGAACAAGCGGTTGCGTCATCCTATGCTCGGCGCCCATATAGTTCTTAACTGCGGATTTTCAGACGACGTTGCGCACATCATCATGCGTCATTCCGTTGAGGGTGACATCCCCCTTCCTCCGGAACACGGTGGCGGCGGGCGGCTTGCCAACCTTCGGACAATAGAGTGCATGATTGTGGCCAACTGCGATCATCTCGCTGCTCAGGTTCGAAAAAGGGAATGGGGGGAGATGAGCGGCTCCTCCCCTCTCCTGGACCCGGGAGTTCCTTTTAATTCCTGAATTATTCAAATATTCCCTCGGCTTGCTCATGGGCGAAAGCCCTCCCAACCTCCTCCGCCAAATTCCTTGATTTGCAGGAAAATTTTCCATTTGTAATAACAGGGAATTATCTTAGAAATGGAATTTGATCGGCTCTCTTCATGGCAGTTAGCGATTCGCCATGCACGAGCCGGAGAGATACCTCTGTTTTCAACCTGCCGCACGAACTAGAGAAGGCTCCGCAAATGGGCAATCCCAAGCTCGGCGGAGGTCTGGAAATCCGGAGGCATCCGCACCTGAATCGCAAGATATCCTTTGTAATCAATCGCCCTTAAGGTGTCGACAATTTCCCTGAACGGGACATGTCCCGCTCCGGGGTAGAGGCGGTTGCTATCGGAAATGTGCATATGACCCAGGTGCTCCTTTGCATCCACGATGCTTCTTGAGAAGGACACATCCTCGATGTTCATATGAAAGGTATCGAGCATGAGCCCAAGGCCGGGACTATTGATCTCCTTTACGAAAGCCACGCCTTCTTGGGCGTTATATATAAAATTGTTGCCGTAGCGGTGCCGGTGCTGCGGCTCAAAAAGGATACGCGCTCCCTTCTCGGCGGCGTAATCGGAACCTTCCCTGATAGCATCTCGCATCCAGCCGAGGGATACCTTGTAGTCTTCCCCTTCGCTCAATCGCCCCCGGAAGGTCCCGACAGTGGCCCCCACGCCGAAATATGCCGCGACGTCCAACGAACCTTTCAGGCGATCCATCCCTTCCTTTCGAATCGCTTCGTCGGGATGACAAAGCCATACGGAGTCCTGAAATCCGATGGCGGCTGTGTGAATGGAGGAAACTTCCAGATTATTTTCCTCAACTTCTTTTCTGATGGCATCGAGATCAAGGTCCCGGGGCTTTCTAAGTGAAAGATCAACTCCCTCATAGCCCAACTCCGAAAGAACCCGCAAATTGTCGCCCAGTGCGCCTTGTGCGCTTGGGAGTAAAGGCGTATCGACTTCAGGCGTTGCAACCTGAAAGCTGATCTTCATTGGAGCGTATCCTTTTGGCATGGCCGAAGAAAAAACCTTCACGTAAAATAAGATTGGTCTCACTAATCCGACAAACTCACCGATGCGCACCGCCCGATCGGGCGATAGAGCCAAGGTGAATCGTTAGGTCAAGGTTCGATGTTCCGAAACCGGGAGACATCGACAGCTTCTCCTGTCTCGGCGCTGGATTCAATTGCCTGACTGATATCGCGCTCACGCGAAATGATAGTTTGAGATTACATCGGGCCGGCCAGTTTAACACGTCGATACCTCTTGATTGGGAATTCGCCATGCGAAGGATATTTTGCCGCGCCCGGGTCCCATCAAACGCCCTTCTCAAGTTATTCAATCGAAATGGAAACTACTTCTCGCGGGGCACAGGGGATTTTTGGAGAAAGTCGAAATCGCACCCTTCGGGCGCCTGAAGGACGTGCTCGAGAAAAAGACCCCGGTAGCCCCGCCGGTAATGCGGGGCGGGGGGCCGCCATTCGGCGCGGCGACGGACCATCTCTTTATCATCGACGAGAAGATCGAGTTTTCTGTTGGGCACGTCGAGGCGGATCTCGTCGCCGTCCCGGACGAGCGCGAGGGGACCGCCCACGGCGGCCTCGGGGGCCACATGGAGCACTGTGGTGCCGCCCGCCGTCCCGCTCATGCGCGCGTCGGATACGCGGACGATGTCACGCACGCCGGCCTCCAAAAGCTTTTTCGGGATGGGGAGAAAACCCGCCTCGGGAAAGCCCGGCCCGCCGACGGGCCCCGTGTTCTGAAGGACGAAGACGCTCTCCGCCGTCGCGCCCAGATCGGGGTCGTCGATCCGGTTGATCATGTCCTCCTGGGAGGCGAAGACGACGGCCTTGCCCGTGTGCGTGAGCTTGTCGGGCGAGGAGGCGGATACCTTGATAACGGCGCCTTTCGGCGCGAGGCTGCCCTTGAGGACGACGATGCCGCCTTCGGGGGAGAGGGGCCTCTCGCGGGGGAGGATCACATCCTGCCATTCCTTTGCGCGGGGGACACTGGCGAGATTCTCGGAGACTGTCTTTCCGGTCGCTGTCATCGCGCCGCCGTTCAGGAGCGGTTCGAGCTCTTTCATGACGGCAGGAATCCCGCCCGCCTCGGCGAGGTCCTCCATGAGATATTCCGCGCCCGAGGGGCGGAGGTTGGCGATGAGGGGGGTCGTGCGGGAGAGTTCGTCGAAGAGCGAGAGGGGCAGATCGACGCCAAGTCTGCCGGCGATGGCGGGGAGGTGGACCACGGCGTTCGTCGAGCCACCCACCGCCAAGAGAATGCGGATGGCGTTCTCGAACGCTTCGCGCGTCATGATCCTGTCGGGCGTGAGGTTTTCGGCGACCATCGCTACGATGCGCCGCCCGCTCTCCTCGGCCATGCGGAGGCGGCGCGAATTGACGGCGGGAATGGCGGCAAGGCCGGGCAGCATCATCCCCAGCGCCTCTGTGAGAGATGCCATCGTGCTCGCCGTACCCATGACCATGCAGTGGCCCGCCGAAGGGAAAAGCTCGCCTTGTACCTGTTCGAGCGTTTCCTCGTCCATCACTCCGCCCCGGAACTCGTTCCACATCCCCCGGCAGTCGGAGCAGGCCCCGAGCTTTTTCCCCTCGAAGCGCCCGCCGATCATCGGACCCGCCGTGACGGTAAGCGCGGGCACACCGGCGCTGGCCGCCCCCATGAGCTGGGCGGGGAGGGTCTTGTCGCACCCTCCGAGGAGGATGACGCCGTCGAGGGGCTGTCCGCTTATCATCTCCTCGGTGTCCATCGAGAGGAGGTTCCTGAAGAGCATGGCGGTGGGCGAGAGGTAAATTTCGCCAAGGGAAATTGTCGGAAATTCGAGGGGCAGGCCGCCCGCCTGCCAAACCCCGCGCTTGACGGCCTCGGCCACTTCCCGGAGGTTGCGGTGACACGGATTGAGTTCACTCCAGGTCTGGGCGATTCCGATGATGGGGCGCTCGAGATCTTCCTCCGTCAGGCCGAAACCCTTCGCGTAGGCCCCCCGGATGAACGCGCTGAAATCCGGGTCGCCGTAATTTGTCAGTCCCTTGCGGTAGCCCTGCATCAGGAGGCCGCCTCCTTGTAAGATGGAAACCTGAGTGATGTGATGGAAGCCCGAATTATGCGGCAACGCTCTCCGTTTCTCAAATTTCGGTTGATTCGCCCGCGCATGACGAATTAATAATTCGCCATGCACAAGAACCGCGTCAAAAAATGAAGAGCGCTGGGGACTAGTCCTCTCCTTTAATGCGCTTGTCTAGCGCGTCGAGGAGCTTTTGCATCACCAGATCGGTGGGCATGTCGGTTCCCGTCCACATTTTCCAGGACGCGGCTCCCTGATAGACGAGCCAGCCCGTACCCCGGACGGTCTTCGCGCCGCGGCGCTCAGCCGCCTTTAAGAAGGCCGTGTCGGGCGGGATGTAGACCGCATCCGAGCAGATGGCGCTCTCGGGGATGGCATCCTCGGGAATCGGCGAGGCCGCCTCACGCTCGGCGTCCCCCCACATGCCCTGGCTGGTCGTGTTCACGATGAGCCCGCATCCGGCGGCGGCCTCGTGCAGTTTCTCCAGCCCCCCGCCAGAGGCCTTCGCGCCGGGGATGCTCTCCTCGACGAAGCGCGCCAGATCCACCGCCTTCTCGGCCGTGCGGTTCCGGATCTCCAGATGCTCCGCCCCGCACTGGGCAATCTTGACGGCGATGGCTCGCGCCGCTCCTCCCGCGCCCAGAACCAGGCAGCGCTTGCCCTTGGGATGCTCCCCTGTCGTCTCCTCAACGAACCTGAGCCAGCCAATGCCGTCCGTGTTGTGGCCGACGATGCGGCCATCCTCTTCGAAAACCAGCGTGTTGACGGCGCCCATCAACCGGGCGTCCTCGCTCATCTCGTCGACGAACTCGGTGACGGCCACCTTATGGGGTATCGTGATTGTGAGCCCCCGGAAGCCCATCGACTGGGCCCCGCGCACGGCCTCGCCGATCCGCTCGGGACGCACTTCGTAGGCCAGATAGTGGTAGTCCACGCCCAGGGCCTCGGCCGCCGCGTTGTGAAGCACCGGGGAGAGAATGTGACCGGCCGGGTAGCCAAAGACGCCGAGGGGTGTGGGGTTCGGCATGGGTTGCGCCCTCCAAAGGATAAGGAAATGAAAGAATTCGGCAATCGCGCCTGGACTGTCGCGGAGGGCCGAGATGAACTAGATTACGGCGTCGGATACAAACCCGCAAGAAACGCCAAGGAGATCCTTCATCTTTTTCTCTTCATCCCAAAAGGAGAGATTCATGCTGCTCGTCCAGTTCTTGACCGAAAACTTCGAGACACGTGTGGGAATTCTGAACCACGCCGAAGGGACGATCGCCATTCTGCATGGCACGGAGAACACCCATCAGCTCGCCCTGGACGCCATCGCCGAGGGAAGATCCCTCTCCGGCCTTGCCGAGGAGCGTATCTCGAACGAGAAGACAGGCTACGGAGCCGTCTCCTCCCAAGGAATGCTCCTGCCCCCGCTCACCCATCCGGACCCGGCTCACTGCCTCGTTACCGGAACGGGCCTGACGCACCTGGGCAGCGCCGACGCGCGCGACCAAATGCATTTTAAAAAGTCCGAAGAAGAAGAAGAAAACCTCACCGACTCGGCAAAGATGTTCCGGATGGGCGTCGAGGGCGGAAAGCCGAAAGGAGAGGCCACGGGGGTTCAGCCCGAGTGGTTCTACAAGGGCGACGGCACCTGCCTCTCGCCCCCGGGCAGGCCGCTGCCGATGCCCGCCTTCGCCCTGCACATGGGCGAGGAGACCGAGATCGTCGGGCTCTACGTCATCGCCCCCGACGGCACGCCCCATCGGGTCGGCCACTGCCTGGGCAACGAGTCTTCCGATCACGTCATGGAAAAGAAAAATTATCTCTACCTCGCCCACTCGAAACTTCGCGCCTGCGCGGTGGGTCCGGCCGTCCTGGTGGGCGATCTTCCCGCCGACGTGCGCGGGCGGACGAAGGTCGTCCGGGACGGAAAAGTCATCTGGGAAAAAGAGTTTCTGAGCGGCGAGAAAAACATGTCTCATTGGCTCGGAAATCTCGAACACCACCACTTCAAATACGAAGTTTTCCGCCGGCCCGGCGACGTGCACGTGCACTTTTTCGGCGCGGCGACACTGTGCTTCAGCGACGGCGTCCTCGCAGAACCGGGCGACATCTTCGAGATCGATTGCCCCATCTTCGGCCCCCCGCTTATCAACCAGGTCGAGCGAGCGCCCGAGAAGGACGTCTCGGTCCGAGGACTGTATTAATCATCAAGAAGGGTATTTTATTAGAGAAGAAGTCACGTCCGATGAAGAGAAAAGTCAACCGAAGGGTTTCCATTTCCCGCATTTTTTACAAGGGAAAGGAATACCTCGGCCGCCATCTTTGAAAATGCCTCATCGTTGATGTGAAGATCCGGTTCCAGCAGACGCACTCGCTCTCGATCCAGAGTGGACTTTACTCCCTCCAGAAAAGCCATGTGGGATTCCGGGTCATGGAATGTCCCCGCCGGATTTCCCGCGTAGTCCATCGCCCGGGGTCCACCCGCTTCGTCGTACCGGGAAAATCCCCGGAGGGGAACCAAAAGGGCCGCCGGCCCCCTCGCGCGGTTTAATTTTTCCGCCATTTTAGCGCCAAGCTCCCGCATCTCGGCCGCGGTCGCCCGCATCAGAGTGGTCGTGGCGGTGTGCCGGATGAAAATGCGATCCCTGAATTTTTCGGGGATCGTCTCCGGAGGACCGAAGTTCACGCATTCGCACGCGCCTGGCGCCACGAGGAGTGGAATCCCCCGCGAACATGCCGCTTCGAGCCGGCCCGGCCCCGCTCCCCGGATTCCGCCGACGATCTCGTCAATCATGGTGGTTGTGGTGATATCCAGTACGCCATCGATGTGCTCTTCGGCCGTTAGTTCTTCGAGTGCTCGCGCGCCGTTTCCGCCGGCGCTGAAAATGACGACCTCAAAACCCTCGTTCTCGAGAATCTCTTTCAGATTGAATACACAAGGCTGAGTGATTCCATACATCGAAGCGGCAACCAGAGGCTTGTCGACGCCCCTCTCCACCGGCAGCGCCCTCGCCATTCCGCAAATCGCACCCGCGGCGGCGGCGAATATGGGCCGGGTGATCCGGTTCAGGGTGATATCCAGGACCGAGTGGACCATCGTCAGGTCGCGTGTACCCACATAATGAGTCACGTCTCCGGAAGCGATGGTCGAAACCATGACCTTGGGAAATCCCAACGGGAGGCCTCGAAATACGGCGCACGCCATGGCGGCGCCACTTCCTCCCCCCAGGGCGATGGCGCCGTTCAGCTCTCCATCATCGAGCCAGCCCCGGAGCAATTTCAGCGCGCCCTCGACAATAACCTCCGACGCCTCCGCCTTCGGAAGGGCCGAGAGCTCCTCAAAGCTTCTCCCCGCCAGCCCGGCCAGCCGGGAAGGGGGATGGTCCGGCGAATACTTCTTTTCTTCCCGCAGGGTGGACAGGTCCACCGTCCGGACCTTCGCCCCGAACTGGATGAGTTTTTCCCGCACGAAATTAAGCTCGGCTCCCTTGGTGTCATGTGTTCCCAGGAGGGCGATCGTCACCATGCCGAATCCTTCTCAAGCCTTGATGGATTTAAAATCGCTGACGGCCTGGCGAATGGGTCCTTCCACAGGCAGTCTTTCGGCGCTCGAGCCTCCCAGGAAGCCTTCCAAGGCGGGAACCCGTTTCTTCAATTCTTTGACGTCCTCGGGGAATGCAAAGGGGCCGCCATGAACGGCGACGATGACTTCCTCTTTTAACTTTTTAACCGCCTCGAAGATGACAATGCATTTCTTCGCCGAGTCCTCGATCTGTCTTTCCCTTTCTTCCGGCTCATCCACGGGGACGGTCCCTCCCAAGTGCGCGATCACCATATGGGCGCCCGCTTCGACCATCCGTTCGGCTTCCTCCGGGTTGGTGGCGAAGGGTTGGGTGAAAAGCCCCATCTCCGCGGCCAGCCGCGTAAGCTCCACCTCCTTTTCGTAACCCATGCCCATGTCTTCCAGGCTTTGGCGGTACCATCCGTCGAGCAGTGCGACGGTGGGGCAATTCATCACCCCCGAGAACCCAAGACGGGCATACTCGTCCAGAAGAACTTGAATGTTGAGAGTAGGGTTCGGCGCGAAGACGCCGGCGACGACGGGCGTATCCCGCACGATGGGAAGAATCTCGTTTTTTCCCAAATCCTCCGTGATGGCGTTGGCGTCACAGATAGGTAGATAGCTCACACGGCTGAAACCCATCATCCTGTATTTCGCGATGCTGTAGGTGGCGATGATGTCGGCGCCGCCCCTTTCGGAGAATTTTGCGGAGATCCCCGAACCCACGGCCGCGACAAAAATCAGACCATCCTCCTTCAGAACACCTCTCAGTCGGGAGACCACCTGTTCCGCCCCGTATTTCACAGCCATGACCAATCCTCCGATACTTAACTCACAATAAAGGCCTGTGCATAGCGAACCAGGTATTCGCCATGCATGGAACCACAAGGAATTATCAGGGAAATTTTTCACCTCACCGACTACTTGGAATCACCCTTCAAACCAAAAAGAGAGATAGCAATCATCGCAAAAAGAACGAGAACGATAAACGAGAAGGGAGCCGTATAACTTCCCACCACGTCGAAGGTATGGCCCGCCAGCGGGGGACCCAGGGCGCCACCCGCACCGTACGAAATTCCCAGGATGCCCATGATAACCGCCAATGAGGGACCCTTGAAAGTATCAACCACCAACGCCGAAAAGCAGGCGCTCATGCCCCCTCCCCCAAAACCGAAGATTATTGCGAACAAGTAACCTGGATACGGAGCGGCTCCGAGCCGGGGGATCAGGAGCAAGAGAATGATCCCCGCCGCCGAGAGCGACGAGGAAAGAGCCAAACCAATCCGGCGCCCCAAATGGTCGCTCACCCACCCATTGACGACGCTTCCTCCGATGCGGAAAAATCCCGACATGCCCAAAACGATGGCGGCGCTCGCCATACTGTAATGAGCGTCGACGAAGTAGAGCTGGAGCTGGCTCATGATGGTGTTGTTGCTGAATCCAATAAAAAAAGAGATGAGCCCGAGCATCCAAAATCGCGGGTCCTTTCTCATGGACATAAAAACCCGGCCGGCGCTCATTGCTTTTTTTTCGGTCCGAGAAGATTCGGAAGGCTCTTCGGGTTTCACGGAAGGGAGGCCGTCCAGGGAAAGACCCATGTCCTGGGCTCGATTGCGAAGCAAAAGGAAATTCGCCGGAGCAAGAACCAAAAGAAGCGCCAATCCGAATATCAAATAAGCCGCCCGCCAACCGTAGGATTCGATCGTCCTTACAAGGACAGGCACAAGGACAAGCGCGCCGACTCCGGCTCCGGAGAGACTTATTCCCGCTGCAAGCCCCCGTTTCCTGGAAAACCAACGCGGTATGAGCGCGCCGTGCATGGAAAACCCGCTCAAAGCATGACCAACCGCCAGGAATACACCGGTGAGAATGTAGACGTGCAGAAGCGAGTTAATGAAGAAGCCCCCGGCCAGGGCAATGCCGATGAGAACCGACCCCCAGGGTATGACGGCTCGAGGTCCATACCTTTCAAAACGAGAACCGGCGAAGGGGCCGGTAAGTGCGTAAATGACCATCATGAAGGCATAGGCCCCGCCGAGCGCGCCCCGGCTCCAGCCAAACTCCTCGATAAGAGGAACCTGAAAAACGGAGAATGAAATGCGGGCCGCGGAATGAAAACCCTGCGTGGCGAAAGAGAGACCGATGACAACCCAGCCGTAGAAAAACCAGGGGCTGTGAGGCGGGGTTTCGCCGGATGCCGATCCTCGGTTGGACGCTGAAACCTTCAACAGGCGCTCGCTATCTAAATGAATAAAGCATCAAGAATTCGAATGTTCAATGAATGATATGACCTTCGGGCAATGAAGGGCAAATTGGCCAGATTCGAAGAGTAGAAAGCGCCGCCGCATGAGTCCGGTGAGCGCATGACCTCGGGAGGCCCGCGTTGACGGACGACGACCTGTCCAAAAACCCAACCGGATTCCAAGTTTCCCCAACAGGCATCATCGATCGATTCGTGACCGCGAAAGCCCTCGATCATGGAGCTGAGCTGAATTTCAAACCACCCCCTGAACACGGAAAACCCTGTCTTGGGGCAATGCGGACCCATCGGCATGTCATCCCGCTAGCTCTCGAGCGAGGATTTCATCGAAACCCTTCCCCAGAATCGCCCGCGCCCGATACAGGGGCTCTTTGGACTCACTAAAATAGCCGCGCGGCAAATCGTCCATTCAGACCCAAAATCGCACAACAAGGCATTTGAAAAACATGGAGTGAAAGGCGGCATCCGGGCATCAAAAGGCCTTTTAGAAAAAGGACTTAGGGCTCAGGTGAATATTCGGACAGGAAAATCGCCAAGGATAAACCGGTCGGAATTTGTTTAATGACGAGCGTTGCCGCATAATTCCGGCATACAACAATCCAGTTCCAAGGTTTTTCATGCTCCAGCACTAATGGAGCTAACAGGTGGGAGAGCAGGGGGGTCTCCCCGTTTTGGCCTTATCAGGGAGGATGTGAATGATGTTTCGAATGCGGTTAAAAATTGTTTTCCTATCGGCACTGGCGTTTATTCTTGCGGCGGCGCTCGCGTCGGCGCCGGCGCACGCGGTCAAGAAACTGGTCTTCACGGCGGGGTCCGCCACCAAGAGCCTCGACCCAGCCCTTCACCCGGGCGGTACGTTCGACGCCCTGTTGCAACTGCCCGTCTTCGACACCCTGGTTTTTCACACGCCGGACGGAAAGTTCGAGCCGAGTCTCGCCACTTCCTGGGAATTCAAGAGCCCGACCCTTATCCGGTTCAAATTGAGAAAAGGCGTTAAGTACCACGACGGGGGCACATTCAAGGCGGCGGACGTGAAGTACAGCCTCGAGCGCGTGCTGGGCACGAAACGCTCCCGCTGGAAGTCATTCATCAACATGATCAAGGAAGTCAAGGTCATCGACGATTCGACCGTCGATATCTCTCTGAAAATCCCCTTCGGCCCCGTCTTGGCGCACCTCGCCATACCCGTCGCCTCCATCGTCAGCCCCGCGGCCGCCGAAAAGCTCGGGAAGAAATTCCGGCGAAATCCGGTGGGAACGGGACCGTTCACCTTCGACAAGTGGGTGACGGGCGAGTACATCCGCTTCAAGGCCAACCCAAACTACTGGGGCGGCAAGCCAAAGTACGACGTGCTCGAGTTCCGGCCGATACCCGAGGCCTCGACACGGGTGCTCCAGCTCCGGGCCGGCGAGGTGGACCTGGCCATGTTCCTGCCGCCATCGCAGATGGGCGAGGTGGACAAGGACCCGAAGCTTGACATGATCAAGAATTCGCTTTTCCGGGTGATCTTCGTCGGAATGCAAAACAAGATTAAACCCTTCGACAATCCGCTCGTCCGCCAGGCGGTCAACTACGCCGTGGATACCAAAACCGTGGTTGAAAAAGTCATGCTCGGCGTTGGCAAGGCGATTCGAGGGCCCATCGGACCGGCCACATGGGGATACGACCCGAAATTCGAGGCCATGGGCTACAGCTACAATCCGGCGAAGGCCAAGGAGCTGCTGAAAAAAGCGGGGTATCCCAACGGTTTCGAGACCGACTTCTGGCATCCCACCGGCAAGTACACCGCCGACAAGGTGGCGGCCGAAGCCATTCAGGCCCAGCTTGCGAAAGTGGGCATTCGCGTCAAGCTCCGCACCGGCGGCTGGGGTCTCGTCGCGCCCACCATCCGCAATGGCAAGGCGCCGATTTACTTCTACGGCTGGGGCGTAATGTCGGGCGATCCCGACATGGTTTTTTATAACAAATACCACTCGAAGAACTGGGGCCGTAAGGGCAACTACAGCCGCTACAAAAATCCCGTGGTGGACGATCTGGTTATCAAGGCCCGAAAAGAGGTCAGCCCGGCCAAACGGAAGAGCCTTTACATGAAGATTACGAAAATCGTGCTCAAGGATGCGCCGTGGCTCTTCTTCAAGCAGGAAGTCATGCTGGTCGGCAAGAGCAAGAAGCTCAAGGGCGTGATTTTCCATCCCTCCGAGCGTATCTACTTCCACAAGGCGTATTTTGAAAAATAAAATCTGACGCGCCGAAAAATAAAAACCGCCTCCGGCCTCGGCCGGGGGCGGTTTTCTTTTTGTCCGGCGACTCTACCGGCTCATGTCCGCTGGCGTGGGTCGAGAGCGTCCCGGAGGCCGTCGCCCAGAAGGTTAAAGGCGAGAATGACGGCCATGAGCGAAAAACCCGGAATCGCGATCAGATGCGGCGCGAGCCCGATGTAGGATCGCGCGTCGGCCAGCATGGCGCCCCACTCGGGCGTCGGAGGCGGAACGCCGATTCCGAGAAAGCTCAGGCCCGAGGCCACGCGAATCGAGGTGGCGATGAGAAATGTGGACTGAACGACGATGGGGCCGAGCGTCCCCGGCAGGATGTGGAAGGCGATGATTCGCCAGTGACGGTTGCCCACGGCCCTGGCCGCCTCGATGAACTCCGTTTCCTTGAGCACGAGAACCGAACTGCGCACGAGACGGGCGTAGGTCGGCATCGAGAATATCCCCACCGCGAGCATGATGTTCGTCACTCCCGCGCCGATGATGGCGATCAAGAGTATCGCCAAAAGTATGCGCGGGAAGGTGAGCATCACATCCACCACCCGCATGATGATGGTGTCGAGCCATCCGCCGAAATAGCCCCCGACGAGCCCGAAAAAGACGCCGCCCGCCGCACCGATAAGGACCGAGAACACGCCGATGACGAGCGAGGTGCGGGCGCCGAATATCACCCGGCTCAACACATCGCGACCGAAATTATCGGTGCCGAAAGGATGGGCGATCGAGGGCGACTTAAGGGTGTTCTGAAGGTCCGAGAATATCGGGTCGTAGGGGGCAATCCACTGCGCGCCGAGGGCCGCGAGAGTGAATATGATTATCAGGACGCCCCCGGCGAGGGCCACCCGGTGAACGCGGAGTTGGGCCCACACCGAGGCCCAGAGGGTGTGGACCGGCTCGGCCTCTTCCTCGCTGGCGGGGAGGTCTTTCCCCCAAGAAAAACCGTGATCTTGTGTCATCGGTTTTCGCCCCCGTAGCGCACTCTGGGGTTGAAGACGGCGTAGAGCAGGTCTACGACGACGTTGACGAAGGCGAAAGTGAGAGCGAAGAAAAGGAGCGAGCCCTGGACGGAGGCGTAGTCCCTCATCTTGATGGCATCGACGATGTAACGCCCCAGGCCGGGCCAGGCGAAGACGGACTCGGTGATGACCGAACCGCCGAGGAGGTAGCCCGACTGAAGGCCGATCACCGTGATGACGGGCAGCAGGGCGTTTTTCAGCGCGTGGACGTAGTTGACCTTTCGCTCATCGAGCCCTTTCGAGCGGGCCGTCGTGATGTATTCGCTGCCGATGATCTCGAGCATGGTGTTTCGCGTCATGCGCGCCACGAGGCCGGCCCCGGTCACCCCCAGCGTCGCGGCGGGCATGATCAGGTGGGCCCAGGTCCCCTTGCCTCCAGCGGGAAGCCAGCCCAGATACACCGAAAAGAACCCCATCAGGATCAGCCCGAGCCAGAACGAGGGCATGGATATCCCCAAAAGGGCGCCCGTCATGCTCCCATAGTCGATTTTCGAGTAGGGGTTTATCGCCGAAAACACCCCTGCCGTAAGACCCAGTACCGTGGCCAACAACATGGCCCAGAAGGCGAGTTGGAGCGTGTTGCCGAAGCGGGTAAGCACCTCCTCCAACACGGGAAGGTCGGAGTTGATCGAACGGCCCAGATCGCCCCTGAGGGCGCGGTCCATGTAGATGAAATACTGGATGTGGAGCGGCTTATCCAGCCCGTATTCGCGGCGGATCTCCTCGACGTATTCTTCCTCGGCGAACTCTCCGGCGAGGGCCTCGGCGGGATCGCCCGGAATCATCCGGATGGAAAGGAATATGACGATCGACACCCCGAACAGGACCGGAACGAGCATTAAAACCCGCTTCATGACGTATTCGAGCATGATTTTCCCGGTATTCGGTTTGATGAAAGCGAACGAAAGCTTGCGCAATAATAATTTGAAAAAGACAGCCTGATAGTGCCTTCGAAGAGGCCCGAGCGTCAATCTTCCCAAGGCTTCAGGACTCTGTTCGTGAGAGCGGATTCTGACCTCTTGCGAGTGAGATTAACGGGCGGAATCCGGAAACCGAAAGGCCTTTTAAAGAAAGGAATTTAGGATTCAGATGGATAATTGGGTGGGACGTGGCCACATTGCCGCGGCATGTTTCAGACTCCAATCGCTGCCTGATTAGGATTTAAACATGCACAAAACAACATATTTGAGATTGAAAAGAACAGGCCGACGATCATTATTTCATCAAATCCGAGGCCAGCTCGGGGGTGAGATTTCCGCCGCTGATCACGGCGACCGTTTTACCCGCCGAGGGGATTTTCCCGGCCAGAAAAGCCGCGACCGGTACGGCGCCCGCCGGTTCCGCCAAGATTTTTCCGCGCATCAGCAACATCCGGAAAGCGTCGGCTATCTCTTCCTCGCTCACCAATACAACGTCATCGACGTACTTTTTAACATGCTGGAAGGGAACGTCCCCGGGGCGCGTGGATGAAAGCGCGTCACACATCGTCCGCCAGCGCTCAACCGTCACGGGTTCTCCGGCCTTGAAAGAGCGCGACATCGCGGGCGCGCCCTCGGGCTGGGCACCAATAACACGAACGCGGGGATTATTGAGCTTAATAGCAGTCGCGACAGACCCCAAAAGCCCGCCGGCGGCAACCGGAGTAACAACCGTATCCACATTCGGCATGTCCTCGATAATTTCCAGCGCCAAGCTCGAATGGCCGATCATCGCTTCACGGCCTTCCGTATCCACCGCGACCATGCCGCGCTCGCGGGATATTTCTTCCACCTTCGGCTGCCGGGCGAGATATTCATTATCGCAAAACACGACCTCCCCGCCGAACCCACGCACCGCCTCCACTTTATAAGGGCTCACCTGCCTCATCATCACAACCGCGACCTTCACCCCCAGCTCACGCCCCGCGTAGGCGAACCCTTGCGCGAAATTCCCCGAGGACCCGAGCACCACTCCCTTCGCGCGATCCTCGGGGCTCATTTTTTGTAGAAGATAAAAAGACGCCCGGACTTTATAGGCTCCCATCGGCTGGTGATTTTCGAGCTTGAGAAAAAGCGTTTCCCTGCCCACTTCCCCGCTCGATCTCGAAAAGGGGAGGATCGGGGTCCGGCGGACCTGAGAAGGGAGGATCGCCCGTGCCGCTTCTATTTCTTCAAGGGTAATCAAATTGACCATACGATCAGTCCATCCATCGGAATGGAAAAAATGAAGCGCTTATGTAATGACAGCTTCAACAGGTCGGTTCCGGAACACGAGAAAACAGCCGGGAAAAATATCTACTCTACTCAAGCCACCCCGAGAAGGGAGACAAGCAACCGGCTGTATACCTGGGAGGTGAAAAATAGCTGCTGGGTCTCAACAAATTCATCCACCTGATGAGATATTCCGGCGTCGCCCGGACCGAGAATGAAGGTGGGGATTCCCGCCCGGACAAAATGGTTCATATCCGTCGCGCCCGTCTTGCCCGTCGGCTCGAAATCCTCCCCGAGCACTTCCTTGACCGCCTGGCGCGCGGCATCGACCAGAGGATGATCGAGCGGGATCTCCGCCGGGCCGCCCGTCGTCGGAATATGCCGATCAATTCTGGCCTTGATTTTCGGGTTCGACTTCATCACGCGGTTGAGCACCTCTTGTATCTCTCGTTCCGCCTCCTCTTCGCTCTCGCCCGGAACCAGCCGCCGGTCCACCACCACCTCGCATGCATTCGGAATAACATTATCCTTGATCCCGCCCTTCGCCAACGTGACCGTGCAGGTGGGATGCCCGCATAGCCGGTGTTTCCTCTCGGTCAAGCTTTCCCCGTATTTTTCGAGCTCCTGTAAAACAGGCGCCATCGCGAAGATGGCGTTCACCCCCAGATCAGGCCGCGAGGAATGCGCAAGCACCCCCTCGGTGATCACCACGGGGCGGAAACTGCCGCGGTGAGCGACGACAACCCGGCTCGATGAGGGCTCGCCGACTAACCCGTAATCCGCGCTAAAATTCTCGACGAGTTTTCTCGCCCCGCGCGAGCAAAACTCCTCGTCCGCCACGGCGGTCATGACGATATCGCCCTTAAGCCGCACGCCGGAGCGGGAAACCGCGCGTATGGCGTAAAGCTGACAGGCCAGCGAGCCTTTCGCGTCCGTAGAGCCCCGGCCGTACACCCGGCCATCGCGAATTTCGCCGCCAAAGGGCTTTTCCGTCCAGCCCTCGCCCGCGGGGACAACATCGATATGAGTATTGAAAGCGAACGTGGGAGTCCCCTCGGCGCCGCGTAGCCGTCCGATAACATTCGGGCGGTCGGGCAAAACCTCCTGAAGCTCGACCTCGCAGCCGCTCTCCTTCAGGTGATCGGCCACAAACCGCGCTATCTCCTTCTCGGGAACATCCGGATTCGTCGAATCGATTTGAACGAGATCGGACAAAAGACTCGACACCTCCGACTCGGAGATATCCGATAGAATCGCATCAACTCCCAAATTTCCGCTCAAATCATTCATCCTCTTGGCTCAAAAACAATCTATTAGTCAGCCGACAACCAGATCGCGAGAAAAATTCGTGATGACCTCACAACCATTTTCCGTAACAGTAAGGGTTTCGCTGAGACCGAAACCCCACTTCTCGTCCACTCGAAGGGCCGGCGGCAGATGGAAAACCATTCCCGCCTCGAGTACCCGATCATCGTTTTGCTTTAAATCCATAATCGCGCCCTCGCCCCATCCCGGCGCGAAACCGATGCCCACCGAGTAGCCAAGCCGCTTTTTATAATACTCGTAGAGGTCTTTTTTCCGCAGAATGCCCGTGCAAGCCTCGTCCACCTCGCCCGAAGTCACGCCGGGCCGAATGGCGGCGATGGCCGCATCGAGTCCCTCGTTCAGCGCATCCCACATCCGCTTCATGCGATCGGGGGCCGGCCCGATAACGGCGGAGCGCATGAGCGGTCCCGTATAGCGGTTGAATACGCCGCTGATTTCAACCAAAAGCGTATCGCCCGTTTCCATTTTTCGGCGGCGAAACGAGGTATGCGCGACAGCGGACCTGGGGCCCGAAGTGACAATGGGAGAAGTCGTGAATGGCTCGCTGCCCGCGCTGATCAGCCCTCCCGCCGCCGCCGCCGCCACATCGTTTTCCGAATTTCCCTCCCGGGCGGCCTCAAGGGACTCGGCCATCCCCGCTTCGGTAATTCTCGCCGCCTGGCGGATGTATTCGATCTCGGCGGGAGATTTCACGAGACGGCCCTTTTCGACTGTCCCGCCCAAATCCCGCCAGGTCACCTCGGGAAGGGCCTCCTGAATTCGTTTCAGGTTCCTGGAGGTCAGCCAGTTGCTCGAGCCTTCATAGCCGATTGCCCCGGCGCCCAAGCCGCGATCGTCGAGGACTTTTTTTGTCGCCGATATCGGATCGTCGGTATCTTCCCATATGACAACATCGCTCACCCACGAGTAATAATCCGCGAGACGGCTTTCGAGACCCCGGCAAAGCAATGTGGGATCTCCCGCGCGGGGAACCAGGAGAAACTGATAGTTGGGCGTGCCCACCGTCTGATAGCCGGACAAATAAAAAACATTATGGGTCTGGTGCACCAAGAGGGCATCGGTATTTTCCGCCTCAAGTTCTTTCTGAACCGCGGCGACACGCCCCCGAAACTCCTCCTCGGAGAAAATTAAATCTTTTTCAAGCGTCATAACGCCTCCGTGCCTTTCGAACTCATCGAACGGCCAGTTCGCGAGAGAAATTCGTGATTACCTCACAGCCACTATCCGTAACAAGAATCGTCTCGCTCAAGCCGAATCCCCAAATGCCATCCACCCGAAGCGCCGGCGGCATGTGAAACACCATGCCCGCCGCGAGTTCACGGGGGTCTCCCCGCTTGAGATCGATGATATGACCGTTACCCCAGTCGGGCGGAAACCCCACACCGACCGAATAGCCGAGTCGCTTCCGGTAATTGTCGTAAAGACCCGCCTTCTCGATCACGGCCGTGCACGCCGCATCGGCCTCGCCGGAAGTGACCCCGGGCCGAATAACGGCGATGGCCGCCTCTAGCGCTTCGACAAGTACATCCCACATGCCCTGAAGGCGATCGGGCGGTTTCCCGACAACGGCGGAGCGCATCAGCGGCGCCGAATAGCGGTAATACGATCCGGTCCACTCGAGAAGGACGGTATCGCCCTTCACAAGCTTTCTGCGCAAAAAAGAAGTATGCGCCACCGCCGAGCGGGGGCCCGATGTCAGGATAGGCGACATGGTCAGCGGCTCGCTTCCGGCCGCGATAGTCGCGGCGGCTCCGGCGGCCGCCACGTCGTTTTCACTAGCCCCCTCGCGAATCGCCTCGATGGCCGCCTGCATCCCGGCCTCGGTGGTGCGCGCGGAGCGGCGAATATATTCGATCTCGGCGGGCGACTTGATCATCCGTCCCTCTTCCACAATTCCCGCCTGATCGGACCACTCCGCCCCGGGAAGAGCGGTCTTAAGACTCGCGAATACCCGCGTTGTGAAAGAGGGGCTCGTCCCTTCATAGCCGAGATGACCCGAGGCGACCCGTTTTTCTTCGAGTAGCGCTCGTGTCAGTTCGACAGGATCCTCGTCGTCTTCCCAGACGACGATATCCTCGAACGGCGTGTAGTAGCGTCCCAGATCCCCCTCCAGCCGCCGGAGGAAAAGCGTGGGCTCGCCCGACCGGGGCACCAGGACGAATTGGTAATTGTTCTGACCAACCGTCTGGTAGCCCGTCAGGTAATTCATGTTGTGTATTTGAAAAACTAAAATGGCGTCCACACCACGCTCGGCTAAAATCTTCTGCACAGCCGAAACGCGGCCGTGGTATTCCCCTTCCGAGAACGCCAGTTCCTTCTTTATTTTCGTTGTCATTTAAAAGTTCAGACCTCTACTTGTTGTATTCGTTTGTCCAAAGATGCCCTTCACGAAGATCCAGTTTTTCCTTGAGAACGCCGCCGGCATGCATGGTGTTCACCATGTTGGCGATGGCCGTTTTCCTGAGTTTTCCGTCCCGTGGCAGCGCGGGCAGGAAATCTTTCAGCGTATCCTTGAGCACCACTTTTTTGGCTTTTTTGAACCAGTTCTTTTTCAAGAGATCGACTGACTCATCCAGATTGTCATGGAGAAAGTTCACGCCCTTCTTCAACGCGCGTATGTAGGCCCGCACGGTATTGCCGTTGTCCTTCAACCAGCCTTCCCGGACCGCATACATCGAATAGGCGTAGCTCTTGAATTCGGGCACGTCGCCGGACGTGCTTTTAATGATGATTTTTCCGAATCCCCCTCGTACGGCCGTTCCGGGCCGGGGGGGCGAAAGCATGAAACCGTCGATCTGTCCCGTGCGCAGCGCGGCGAGGAGGTTTGTTCCGCCGCCAATCGGGATGATGGTGGCGTCGCGGTCCGGATCGAGGCCCGCCTTCTTGAGGTAATAGCGTGTGTAGAGGTCGGTTACGGCGCCGCGGCGCGTGATGCCGATCTTGAGTCCCTTCAATCCCTTGTAGCGGGCCATCAGGGGGATTTTGCGCGAGAGGCCGAGCCTGTCCGCAACGCCCTTGTTCATAACGAAATCCATCGTCATGCGGTTACTCACGCCGTAAATCCATTTCATGTTTTTTCCGTTTTTCCGAAGGCCCAGCATGTCTTTCGCATTCAGAAGGGCAATTTCGGCCTGTTTCGTGCTGAGGAAGATCGCGCTGAACTTTCCGCTCTTGATGCGCTGAACGTCCAGGTCGATTCCCTCGGCCTTGAAAAAGCCTTTCGATTTGGCGACATAGGCGGCCGAGTTATAGGAAATACGAAAATCCGCGTAAGTCACCTTGGTCGCCGCGTAGGCGGCGGAGCCGAAAGCCAATACCATGATCGCGACAAATCCAAAAATGAAGAATCGGGCCTTGCTCATGTTCTGTCCTCCTATCCGTTGGGAACGACTCCTTCGGGACCCTGCGGGCGCCATCGAAGAAATCGCTTCTCCAAAAAAGAAACTACCCCGTTCATACAAACGACCATAATCAAAATAGAGAATATCGCGGCGAAAGCCGCGGCAATGTTCCACTCGCTCTGAGCGTCAATGATCATGAATCCGATTCCGCGGTTCGATGATATGAACTCTCCGACCAGGGCCCCAATCATGCAACTGGGGACGGACACCCGCAATCCGGCGATGATAAACGGCAACGCCGAAGGAAGCTGTATCTTCCACATCCGCTGAAATGGACCCGCCCCCATTACCGATACGACATTCAACAAATCCCGGCTCACTCCCTGGATTCCGGCGGTCGTGTTCACGAAATTCACGAAAAAAACGATCAGGCTGGCGACAGCGATTTTCGAGGAAATGCCGATGCCGAACCAGAGAATGAACAAAGGCGCCAGGGCAATCCGGGGAATCCCGTAAAAGGCGACGATAAACGGCTGAACCATTCTGTATATCGAGGGAAAATATAATAAGGCGAAACCACAGACAATGCCCCCGATGGTTCCGATGAAGTAGCCGCTCAGGGCTTCGATCAACGTGAATTGCGCATGGTAGATCATGTCTCCACTAAGCACATCACCCACCCAACTCACAATGATGTGCGAAGGCTTACTCACAAAAAATGAATCGATAACGGGCCCCGAAAGAAGTTCCCACAGTCCAACCACCGTGAAGAAAAAAACAATTCGGCTCAGGATGGTTTTCTTACGAAGCTGCAGGGCCGCCTCCGCCGCATGCTCCTCGACCCGGCGCTCCATGGCGCGCTCATCGTCGGTGAGAGGCGTCACCTCCCGGGAAACGATTTGCATCTTCGAAGACGACCCGTCTGCGCTCATTCGTTCGGATTCCTGTCTTTCGATTCCATGCGATCCGCGGTGATTTCTCTTTTCAGGTCGTTCCACAAGGCGTTGTAAAGATCCTGGAAACCTTCTTCTTCGTATATGTGGAATACGTCCCGCGGCCGGGGGATCGGAACTTCGTACATGGAAACTATTTGACCGGGCGCACGCGAGAGGACCACGATGCGATCCGAAAGGGCGATGCTCTCGATGAGGTCGTGCGTGATAAAAAGTGTTGTCTGCTCCCGGTGTTCCCACAGCTTCAATAATTCATCCTGCATGAGGGTTCGCGTCTGCGCATCGAGGGGGCCGAAAGGTTCATCCATCAAGATAGTATCCGGCTCCCAGGCCAGGGTGCGCGCTATGCCCACCCGCTTCTGCATGCCGCCCGAAAGTTCATGGGGATAAAACTCCTCGAATCCCTCCAGGCCGACCATCTTGACGTATTGTCCCGCCCGCTCGCGGCTTTCGGAGGAGGAAAACCCCTTGAGCTCCATGGCAAGCTCGACATTGCCCAACAGGTTTCGCCAGGGAAGAAGATTGTCCGACTGCGTGACGTAGGCGACATCGGTGTTGACGCCGTTGATGGCTCCTCCTTTGTAAAGGAGGTCTCCCTCGGTGATATCTATGAGGCCCGCCACCATGTTGAGAAATGTGCTCTTCCCGCAACCGCTGGGCCCCACCAGGGTGACAAACTCCCCCTTTTGAATGGACAGATCGAGCCCGCGCAAAGCCGTAAAAGCCTTCCCCATCCCTGCGGCTCTTCCCGGATATATTTTATATACGCCGTGCGATTCGATGACATTCTCTTCCAAGGAACCGGAAGTCGTGTTCATATCTCCCTCATCATGCGCCCGCCGGCGCAAGGCTAATCTCTGAAACTTCGACCGCACTGCTCGTGGACGCGTTTAGGATCACCGATTTTTTCCACTCGGCATCGTCTTGCTCGGGGAAATCTTCGCGGTAATGGGCGCCGCGGCTCTCTTTTCGGGCCATTGCCGCTGTAAGGCACAGGCGGCCGGTCTCGAGCAAATTCCCTATCTCCACGGCTTCTTCGAGTTCCTTGATATCGCCGCGAGGAAAACTGTCCAGCTCTTTAAGCTGGCTTTCAACGTACGCCAGACCCTCTCGCAAGGAGGAATCGTTTCGGACAATACCCAAATGACGCCACATCTTATCGCCGAGCTCGGCTCGCCAAGTCTTCAGGGTTTTCTTTCCAGTGGATTCGGCTCCACCCAATGAAGAAATTTTTTCTTCCCACCTCTTTGCCGCCTCTTCAGGAAGTGGTGAGGATTCCTTGTCTTTCGCATAAGCCGCGGCACTATCGCCGGCGCGCTTTCCGAAAACCTGGGTTTCGGGAAGCGAATTGCTGTTTAACCGGTTGGCGCCGTGAATTCCTCCTGCGGTTTCTCCGGCGACATAAAGACCCGCCACGCTGGAAAGGCCGTCCTCGTCAATGGATACCCCTCCCATGAAAAAATGAGCTTCCGGCGCGATGATCATCCGCATATCGTGCGGTTTTTGGCCGCGTTGCGAAAAAACCCGGTTAAGACGTGGATTCGTTTTGGCAAAATCGTCGGGGGACACCTCGGAAATATCCAGGAGCACTCCCCCGTCCGACACCTTCCCGCTACGGATCTGATCGTATATCCCCCGGGCGGCGATGTCCCTGAACGTGGCGTCTTTTCGGACCGGATCAAATTTTTCCATGAAACGCTCGCCATTCGAATTAAACAACTTCCCGCCAACCGAGAAAGTGGATGGCTGAATCGGCATCCGCGTTTTATTGAACGGCTGGATGCAGCGCCAAGGGTAGAACTGGATGAACTCCATGTCCCGGAGACGCGCTCCCGCACGAAAAGCCAGAACATACCCGTCTCCGGTCACATCGACAGGGTTGCTCGTCCACGAAAAAAGTCTTCCGCAACCGCCTGTCGCGAGAACAATCGCCCTGGCGCTAATAACCACCAGTTCTCCCGCCGAGCGGTCCAGGCAAACGGCGCCCGCGACTTTTCCGCCCGAGACCATTAGCTCGAGAACCATGGTGTTCTCGAAGGAAACGACATCCCTCTCTTCTGCGGCGCGAACCAACGCCAGCGTCATGTCAAGACCCAAGGAATTTTTGGGGCCCACCACCCTGGCAAACGTGTGATCTCCGCTCGGTGTTTTTAGCATATGGCCGTCCGCCTGTTTCAGCTCAACCCCCCATTCAAGTAGCTCTCGAAGGCGGGCGGGAGCTTCCTCGCAAACGAGCCGCGCCAGATGCGGGTCGTTCACCCACTTTCCGCCCTCCATGGTGTCCCGGTAATGCGTCTCGATGCTGTCGTTTTCCACCGCCGCTCCTTCGGGAAACTCAAGAACGTCCTTCACCCCTCCCTCCGGGAGAACAGCGGCATACCCCGCCGTTGTATTCGCGGAAGAGCCGCTTCGCCCCAGCTTCCGCTTCACGGCAACGCCGACACGAAGACCGGTCTCTTCCGACGCCGCTATCGCCGCCCGAAGGGCAGCGAGGCCTCCTCCGACAATCAGGACATCGACCTCTTCCCGGCGCGGCTCCATCTCGCTATAACCCCCAATGTTCCTTGAGCAGGCGCGCGTTGAGATTCCACTGCCAACCGGCGGCGGCCTTGGGAGCGGTGCCCGCCTGGGCGCGCGCCCATACAAGCCGCGTGCCAAGTTCCTTGGCCGCTTCGAAATCCGATCCGCCGGGCGGAGATGCCATCTCGACAACCAGCGCATCCGGGCGCACCCGGGAAAGCGCCTCCCTGTCCATCAATACCGCCGTAGCCGTCTGATAAATCACATCCATCTCACCGATGTCATCCATATATTCTTCCATCGAAAGGGGGTGAAATCCCATCTGGAGAGCTCGCGCCCGAACCTCGGGCCTTCTGGCCGCCACCCAGACCTCGGCCCCCAGTCTTCTAAGATCCCGCGCCAGCGTCACGGATATCCGCCCAAAACCGATGACCATGCATTTCATGGTTGGAAAACATTCCTCGGTGTTTTGAATGGTAATGGCGACAACGCCCTCGGCCGTCGGAATCCCGTTCAGGATGGCGCGTTCGTCGTCTTCCTCGAATTCCTCAAGATGAAAGCCCAGACGGCGAATCGAGTCCTTCAAGTCCGCGGGTGAATGACCCACGAGAACAACGGCCCCTTTTTTGGCCAGGTTCAAGCATTCATCGGTCAGAAAAAGCGGAAACGGCTCATTATCGGAATAAAGACTTCCGTCACGCCTGCTGCTGTGCACCGGAATCGGCAGGAAGATGGCATCCGCCCCCCTCACCGCATCGTCTATTGAACTTTCCTGGGGCTTTCCGGTGAACTCTTCGATCTCCGGCGGGCAACCGATCGCGGATACTTCGAACCCCGCCTTGACGGCTTCCTCCACAATCCATATCTGCCGCCTGTCGCCTCCGAGAAAGGCCGCTTTTCGGCCTTCGAAAACCGCATTCATGACAAATCGCCCTTCTGGAAGCGGGCAAGGATTCTCTCGCGGGAAAGATTCCATTGGTTTCTTCCGGTGAAGCGAGGGGCCGTCGCCGCCTGCCCTCTGAGCCAGTGCACCTGAACCCCTAGTTCATCGGCGGCCGTCCGGTCGGCGCTTCCGGGAGGAGACACAAGATCGATGTACACGCATTCCGGTTTCGCGCGCGAAAGCCGGTCGCGATTGAAAAATACTTGCGGAACCGTATTCAAGGCAATTAACATCTCATCCCAATGCCCGTCGATCTCATCCCAGCCGAGTACGGAACAGCCCATCTCCTGCGCCCGCGCCAGGGGGGCCAGCCTCCGCGCAGCGACAAAAACCCGCGCCCCCATCGCCAGGAAAGTATGCGCCGTGGTTTCACCGACCCGGCCAAAACCGCCAACAAGAACGTTGGCGTTGTGGACAGTTTCATCTGTGTGCTCAATCGCGCACCGAAGCGCACCCTCGGCGGTGGGGATGCTGTTGAAAATAGCGCACTCTTCTTCTTGCCCGATTTCCTCGATGTGTATGCCCCGCGCTTCGGCGGCGGCGTGCATCTCCGGCGGGGCCCAGCCCATGATGACTATCGAGCCACTATCCATTTTATCCATTGCCTCGGGGTCAAGGCGCACCGGGGATGAAGAGAAGGGAGCATAGAGGTCGCCATTTTCGGCGATTCGAGGCATGGGACAAAATACGAGTTTCGCTCCGGTGACCGCCTCGGCGGAGCTGGCGCTCATCGAGGCTCCGGTGATCTCGGAAAGCTCCGGGGGAGCACCGAAATATCGCACCTCGCAGCCCTCGGAGAGAAGCTTTCGGGCGATTTCAAGCTTGCGCCTGTCTCCGCCCAAAATAGCTGCGCGCAAACCGGCCAAATCTAATTCAACCACGGAGCCATCCCTTCACCGAAAATCGCAAATTCTGACTCAAATTTTCGGCTTTGACAAAATTTGGGGGGTGATTCCCAGCCCTTCGAGCAACCTAATCATATCAAAAAGGACAAATTAGTACCATTACGGTTACCTGAAATTCATATGCTCCGCAAAATTACATCCCAGTTAAGGCCGAGATAGATTCAGGCCAATATTCGTGACGAATCCCATTCGGAACCGGCCTGGAAACCACCTTTTTTCTCGGCTAAAAGGAACCTTTTTTCTTGTCAAAATCTGGGCGCACAACTTGTCGGCTCAGGAACCCGGGGACCCAATGGTGATTGTGGCAACAGGATTCGATTAAAGGAAAATGAGCGGCGACGACTCGCCGCGAAGGGAAAGGCGCACGACCGCTTCTAAACCCCACCCCACCTCAGATTTACGAGGATCGCCCCTCCGACGGAGAGGATCGCGCCCACAGGAACCCGCCAGGTGATGTCTTCCGCCTTTCGGATCCAGATGATAGAGAAAACGACCGTGATGAGCGGCGAGGTCTG
>JAVEPB010000217.1 GCA_030922375.1 bacterium
CTCCCTCAGCTTGCCGATGATCTGCTCTGGTGTGTGGCGCTTCCTGGACATGGAATATCCCCCCAAGTTGGGCGGTTCATACCGAAAGAGTATCGAAAATCCGCTGCTTCAGCATGGACCGACGTGAGGGGGGCACGTCACAGGACCGGCCGGGGCGGAGGGAAATTTTCGAATAAAGTGCTAAAATCCCCGCATACTTTTTTTTCCGCTCTTATCCGCAATCGCTCTACGGGAGAATTTAATTGAAAATCGGCCTTCACATCGGCCCCCTGAAGGAGTTCCCGCCCATCGACGAGTTCATGGATTTCGTCCGAAGGGCGGAGGACATGGGGTTCGACCCCCTGCTTTTCTCGGACACGGTTTCACTTTCCCATTTCCGCATCCTCGATCTCCTTCCGGTCATGACCTTGGCCGCACAGGCGACCAGGACCGCCGCCGTCGGCGCCTGCGTCACCAACCCCGTCACCAGACACCTCTCGGTGACGGCGAACGCCTTCGCCACCGTCGATCATATCGCCGGCGGGCGCACCGTGCTCGGCATCGGATCGGGCGACACGGCGCTCTACCTTCTCGGAAAAAAGTTCGTGAATCTCGCGGGCATGCGCGAGACGCTGACTGTCCTGCGCGCGCTTCTCGACGGGAAGCCCGTCACCTACGAGGGCCAGGAATTGTGCTCGAATTGGCAAAAACCCGACTTGCCGATTTTCCTCGCTGCGGACGGCCCGAAGATGCTGGCGCTGGGTGGTGAATTGTCGGACGGCCTCATCGTCGGAGCGGGTCTCTCTCCCGAGGTGATCGATTGGGTGCGGGGCCGCGTGGCCGAGGGAGAGGCGCGGGCGGGACGCGGGCAGGGGACCACTCCGATCTGGGTGGACGGGATCGTCAATTTCGGGCCCGACCGCGAAGCGGTGCGAAACGCCACCCGCCCGCGCATGTGCACGCGGGCCAACCATAATTTCCGCGTGGCCTATAACGCCGTTCCCGAGGCGCATCTGGCCGGAGTCAGGAATTTCAGGGAAAATTATAACGAGAGCGATGTCGGATTCAGGAATAAAAACGCCGAGCGCGTTACGGACTATCTCCTCGACCGGTTCGGTATCGTGGGTACCGAGTCCGACGTAATCGAACGCTTTGAAGAGGTCGCCGGCCAGGGGGTCGAGTCCTTTTTGGTCGCGATGCCGTTTGTTCTCGAGGAGCGCTTCAGGATTATCGATTTACTGGCGCGGGAGGTGATTCCCCGTATGGGATGAGCGCGGCTGTTTGTAGCTCCTGAAAATTTTCCCGAAAATTATCCCGCCCCAGCTTTATCTGAATTACCCGTCCAAATTCCCCCGTCCCGGGGGAATCGATTCCCTTTCCCATATCAGCGGCCCGTGCCGGGGCCTTCGTGCCGCTAGGCGTGAGCATCGTGGCAATTGTGGCCAGGAAGTTGACATAACCAGGATAGATTCTTCATGGCGGAGGAGGTCAGGCGCCGTTGCCATTCTGAGCAAGGCGACGAAAGACCTGATTTCAAGGTGAAATTGCTGATTCGCCATAGTCAGGTTCCTGGGGGAGGAGAAATGTGATAAGAAAAAGGAGTGTTAGGTCCGAAATACTGACGTGTCGCTTCCCGTTCGGCTGAAGACGGCTACTTGGTGAGCAATGGAAATGCCCTTCAAGGGTTAGGAGGATCGCGTATGGGAAATAAAAAACAACGGAATCGATCGGCTGTACAGCACGGACGAGGGAGCCAGACAGGTTCGTCGAGGGGGATGCGCTGGCCCATCGTTCTTCTCGGGATTCTTGTCGCCGGGTTGGGCGCTTATGCCTACCAACAAAGTGGTTCCCAATCCGCCCAAGTTACGAGCGTCCGGCGTTGGGTCCCGGGGGGGGAGAAGCGGCCCACCCTTTCCCCCGCCCTCTTCGGGGGAGCGGTGGCGCGGGCTTACCGGGTTGCGCGCGAGATCCCGGAGGTGCTCGATAAGCTCTTTTGCTACTGCCACTGCATTCAAGGCCAAGGTCATAAGAGCAATCTTTCTTGCTATGCGGACCGCCACGCCGCGGGCTGAGGCATCTGTGTCCAACAGACGCTGGTAGCGTCTGACATGACGAAGCAGGGAAAGACGATCACCGAGATTCAGGATGAACTGGAGCGGCGCTTCGGCTCCTGATCGCAGGTCGCCGAATCATCCTGTCAGGACGGGAAAGAGCGGAGGGAATGCGTCGAAAATGAACGTCCGGGAGAGGGGTGAGATCAGGGCTGCGGCCCGCTCTCATCGAAAAAGGGTTGCCGCCGGGTGCGCTCTTGCCGCACTCGTCTTTTTGTGGAGCGCTTTTGCGTTTGCCCACGGCTCCGTTTCCCATGTGCCGGGGAATGAAAACTTCGGGATGGTGGTGGGGCGTTATCAATTTCTCCTAGAAGGGAAAAACAAGGCCTTTACTCTAGGCAAACCATCCCGTATGGCTGTGCGGGTTTACGACATGAAGCGTGGAGCGCTTCTAACGGGCGTTCGCCTCATGGTGGCCCCCAAGCTTCCTCAGGCCTTCGCGGAGCTTCCCAAGAAGAATGAAAGGGATAAAACCCCTCCGGCGATGGGGGGGCCGGGCTCCATGAATTCTTCCGGATCAGAAATGCCCCAGCCGGGAAGTCCGCTGGCCTGGACCTCCGACGGGCGTATCGATCTCGCTGGTTTTTCTCCTGCCCCCGAAGGTGCGGATCCAGGCCACTACGGCGTGGACTTCACCCCGGAGATCACCGGGCCCTATCTACTTCAGGTGGCGCTCCTCTTGCCCGGCAACAACGGCCACCCGGAGGTCCTCACCCAGCTTCCCTTCGAGGTGAGGGCGCCGCCCGGCATTAATTTCCGGCTCTGGATATCCCTGGCGGGAATTCTCCTTGCCTTCGCGATTGGAACCTACGCCCTCCGGGTCCGGCTCACCCGGCCGGCGCCGGAGGGCGAAGCCTTTAATCTGCTGGATTTGTCCTGGCTATCGCGCCTCATGCGCAGCCCATACTGGCAGCCCCTTTTTCAGATACCCATGCTCCTCGTCTTTATCCTGGTGCTGGTGCTCGGATTCGTGGACACCCAGGAATCTTCCCGTAACCTGAGCACCATCATGATGTGGACCCTCTGGTGGGCGGGAATTATCTTTACCTTTGTCCTCGCGGGCCGCGTCTGGTGCGCGGTTTGCCCCATGGGGGCCTTGAGCGAATGGTCGAACCGCTACACCGGGAGCGAGCGGCAACTCCCCAGGCGGTTCCGGACCCTGTGGATCGCCACCGTGCTCTTTCTTCTCCTCACCTGGGCGGACGGTTACTTCGGCATTGTCCGGAGCCCGGTCCGGACCGCCTGGCTCTTCTTGTTCATCGGGGCCGTGGCGATCGGGGTCGGCGCGCATTTCGCCCGGCGCACTTTCTGCCGATATCTCTGCCCCATCGGGGGGATTATCGGCCTCTACTCGATGTTCTCGCCGGTGGAGCTGCGAGCGAAATCCCAGGCCGTCTGCAGCCAGGATAAGACCAAGGAATGCTATGTGGGAAACGACCTTGGGCGGGGCTGCCCCATGTTCGAGTTCCCCCAGCGGATGGACTCGAACAATTTTTGCAATTTCTGCGGGGAGTGCCTCAAGACCTGCCTGCATGACAACATCACACTCCGCTTTCGTCCTTTCGGAAAGGATCTTTGGGCCGCGGGCAGCCGCACGGCCGACGAGGCATTTCTGGCCGTAGCCATGGTGGCGGTGGCGGGGACCGCTGCCGGGCATATGGTGGGTCAGTGGCATGTGTGGATGCACGTTCTTTCGACCTATATCCCCTTCGCGGCCCTGGGCGTCACGGAGCACGTGACAGTCGAGAAGACGATGTTCACCCTCGTCTTTTGGCTCTCGGCGCTCCTGGTTCCCGCACTGGTCTACCTGGCGAGCCGCCTGACCTGGCGCCTCTCGGGGAGACCCGCCGATATCTCCCCTGCGAGTCTCTTCGTCATCTTCGGCTACGCATTCATCCCGCTGGGACTGGCGATGCACCTGGCCCACAATCTCCCCCATTTCTTCCTGGAAGGTCCCATGGTGGTGCCCGTCATCCAGAAGACGGTCAGCGTATTCACGCCGTGGCAATGGGGTGTGCCCGACTGGTCTCCCGCCCCCTGGCTCGAGCCTCCGGTCCTGTATTGGCTGCAGATGCTGATCCTTCTCGTCGCTCTTCTCTACAGCCTCTACACCGCCTACAGGCTCTCGGCGAGCCGTTGGGGGGACGCTCTTTTTTCCCTGCGGGGACCCTGGCCCTATCTGATTCTGATGCTTCTCATCGCGCTGGGGGACGCCTACCTCCTGAACCTCCCGATGGGGGCCCGGCACGTGGGTTGACTAATTGCATGGGTATCGCGAGGAGAGGGGCTGTGTTCTTTTTTTCAAATAACTGAAAGGAAGATCGGAGTTGATAAGAAGTAAAGTTGTTGCACTATAAAAAAATCATTTTTTTCCGATATAGGTCCTTCCTCGTCTTGATCGCCTGTTTGCTAGCCTCCGGATCGAGCGTTCGGCATCTTGAATTCACCGCCGACTTCCGGGTGTCATACGGCAAGGATAACCCTCCAGTTCATCGATTATGAAGCGCTGGAGGATATCTACACCAACACCGACAACATTCTCTTCGAGTTCCAGCCCAAGGACAAAAGCGTCTTCACCCGCGAGAGCTTGGGGATCGTCAAGCGGCTGTCCGAGAAGGCATGAAATATCTCCCATGCCATCCGAGTCGATTCCTTCCAACTTCCAGCGCACTGAGGCCCCGCCCGCCATGAGTGACCTCTTGACGATTGAGGAATTAACTGATCTGCTGGGGCCAAAGTCTCATGGCTCTACGCGCAGACCTCAGCCAAGAAGAATCACTTCTCGAAGCTGGGCGGGAAGCTGCTCTTCAGGAAGGCGGACGTGGAGCGATGATTTGTGGGATGGGCAGTGATGCCGTACGAACCAAGTATGTCGGGGAATCGCCGCTGCCTGGGGAACCGAGTGTCTTTGACCCGATATCTCAGTCGCCAGGAAACAGAGGAGAGTCAAGATGGTCAGCTTTGAACTGAGCGAGGAACAAAAAGGGATACAGAAACTCGCTCGGGATTTCGCGAATCAGTACATCCGGCCCTGGGCCGCCGAGGCCGACCTCGAACCGGCGCCGGGGAAGAGCTTTGACTGGAACATCATCCGGAAAGGCAGCGAACTCGGATTCCGCACGCTGGCGGTTCCCAGCGAACTCGGGGGCGGCGGCGCGGATCTCCTGACGCTGTGCCTGGTCACGGAGGAGTTCGCGGCGGCGGATCCGGGGATCACCGTGGCCTTCGATCAATGCTGGAAGTTCTCTCACCTCTTGGCGGAAAGCATCGGCGACGAACAGCGCGAACGCTGGTTCCCCCTCTTCATGAACGATCCCGAATGCCTCCTCGCCATCGGGATAACGGAACCCGGCCACGGCTCTGACAGTTTCGGTCTCGTGTATGGCCCCAAAATCGGGATTCAGCTCGAAGCGAAGCGGGACGGAGACGACTGGGTGCTGAACGGCACGAAACATTTCATCGCAAACGGCAATATCGCCAAGATATATTTTGTCATCGCCCGGACGGACAACGCCGTGGGCATCGACGAGGGCTGTACCTCATTCATCGTGGCGAAAGGGCATCCCGGCTTCAGCTTTGGCCGCTTTCACGACAAGATGGGACATCGGAACGAAGTGAACGCCGAGTTAATCTTCGAAAACTGCCGAATCCCCGACCGCGACCGCGTGACGCCCGTCGGGCAGGGTCTCAAGTTCCAGTCGGACTTGGCGAAAGGGAGTCATGTCGAGGCCGCCGCGATCGCGCTGGGTATTGCCCGGAGAGCGTTTGAGGAATCTCTCGAGTACGCCCGGAATCGGGTGCAGGGCGGAAAGCCGATCGTCGAGCATCAGTCGGTCCAGCTCATGCTCTCCGAGATGGCCATGCTCGTCGAGGCATCGCGGAATTTCGTCTGGCGAACGGCGATCCGCGGCGAAGAGGAGCCTTTCGAGCCGCACTACTCCCTTCTTTGCAAGCCGTTTGCCGCTGAGGCCGCCTTTCAGTGCGCCAAACTCGGCTTGGAGATTTGGGCGGGCATGGGTTACATGAAGGAGGCTCCCATGGAAAAAATCATGCGCGACGCCGCCGGGTATCTTCACTCTGACGGCTCGAACAAGGTTCATCTCTTGAAAGCGGCCCAGCTCTTCTGCGGGCTTACGCAGAAGCACTAATTGTCTGTTTCTATGTGGAGGATTTTGAATGAAAGCCCTGGTGCTCCATGAATCGGGAATCCCCCTTTCCCTTGAGACCGTTTCCGACCCTAAGCCCGATCCCGGGGATGTTGTCCTGCGCGTGCACGCCAACGCTCCCGATCAACTCGACGTTACGGTGCGCGCGGGCCGCTTTCCGGACACGAAAATCCCATTGATTTTGGG
>JAVEPB010000218.1 GCA_030922375.1 bacterium
ATCTCTAAGTGCCCTAAAATCAAGATTATTGCGAAAATTTGATGCAAATTCTAAAACTTCAAGAGAAAATGAAATGTTGATGTCGATTTAAGGGAGGTTCCACCGCGGTAAAATCCCGTCCCTTCCAAGCTATAAAACCGGGCGCTAAAGGGAGGGGGAGACGGCTGGGCTGCGGAGGAGAAGGGGTTCAGCGTCCCGGGGCAATGGATCGCCAGGGAAGTTTGTCGAGCGCCTGGGCGATGGCTTTTCCCATCGCGAGGCCTGCACCGCCCGCGGACAATCTCGAATCCGAGTGGGAGCCCCGGCCGATAACCTCCCACTTTCCAGCGAGTCGGCCCCGTTTCGAATAGCGCTCTCCGCGAATGGCGGCGCTTGCCAGCCAGGTTGACTTTTGAAGCACTGATTCGAGCCGTGTGAGTATAATGAGCAGACGGCCGGAGGAGTGCGAGGCCTCCTTTTCCTCGAGAGGCTCGATACCGGCGGTGCGCATCCGGCTGGCGGAGGCGTCGAGCAGTACGGCCGGAAGTGGTTTCTTCTCCCGGAGGTTATACTCCTCGGTTCGGGAAAGATTGGGCTCGGTGAGCGCGTCCACCGCCCTCAGGACGAGGCGCACCCGCACTCTTCCGGCTGATTTCGCGGGTCCCGGAACGCGGATAGCCACCTCGTATTTCTTGAGAGGGGTGCTCGAACATCCTGCCGTGAGAACCGCGATAGCAACGAGGACAAATAGCCCTGCCCGCAATTTGGTTCGCGTTTCGGCTTCTGGGACCAAGTGGGTATTCATCCCCCCTTTATACACTCTGCGGGCCTTCTGCGGCGAGGAGAGATTTTGGTCGTCCGGGCGGCTCAAACAGCCGCCAAAAACAATGTTAATATTCACCTTGTCCTTGATGATTTTTTCCGGGTCGCCGGCAGTGGCGGCCCCCGAACAACCGGAAGGATGTGGATACATGCCTGAGATCAGAGTCGGCTTCATAGGACTTGGTCTGATGGGGCGGCCCATGACCCGGCGGTTAATGGCCGCCGGTTACCCCGCCGCCGTGGCCAACCGGAGCCGCCCGGCCGTTGAGGCGATGGTCGCCGAGGGGGCGATTGCATGCGATAGCCCAGCCGATGTGGCGGACCGATCAGACGTGGTGATCACAATGCTCCCCGACGCACCCCAGGTCGAGGACGTTGTTTTTGGCCCGGACGGCCTTGCTGCCTCAATGCACGAGGGAAGCGTCTTGATCGACTCGACGAGCAACAGCCCCCGGAGCGCCGAGAAAGTGGCGGCGGCTCTCGCCGGGCGGGGGGTGGAGATGCTCGATGCGCCCGTTTCGGGAGCTCCCGAAGGGGCCGAGCAGGGAACCCTCGCCATCATGGCGGGCGGTCCGAAGGCCACTTTCGAGCGTTGCCGGTCCCTTCTCGAGATTCTGGGGCAAAAGGTGGTTCATGTGGGCGAGCCGCCCGGCTCGGGTTGCGTGGCGAAGCTTGCCAACCAGATTCTGGTCGGCGTCACCTTTCTCGGGGTGGGCGAGGCGATGGTCTTCGGTGCGAAGGCCGGTCTCGACCCGGCGGCGCTCGTCGAGGCGATGGGGGCCGGGCTGGCGCGGTGCGGCGCGCTCGAGGTGAAGGCGCCGAAAATCCTCTCCGGTGATTTCGCACCCGGCGGCAAGGTGGTGAGCCACACCAAGGACCTTCGGTACGCGATGGAAAAAGCGCTCGAACTCAACGTTCCGCTTCCGGGAACCGCGCTCGTGGCCCAGATGTTCAGCGAGCTTCGGGCCTCGGGCGAGGGCGAACTCGACCATATCGCCATCGTCCGGACCCTCGAGCGCATGGCCGGAGTCGAGGCAAGGTCGAAGAAATAAGAAAGCGTAAAAGCAGGGAAGAGGGCGCGAGGTCGATATACCCTCTCCGCTATGTAATGCCCAAGGAGTTTTCCATTGAAAGTCGAACCTGTCCTGGCGAAATTGAACGGGCTGCGAAAGGACACGCAGGGCGAAGGGGGAATCGAGGAGCAGGCCATCTACCACGGTTTTTGTTTCATTTCGTACGAGGTGGGACCGTTCACGGGGTTTGTCGAGGGAGGGGCCGTACCCTCGGATCGAAAAGGGACCGGGGCGGGGCCGGGCGCGCGGAAGCTGCTCGAGGCGCTCGAGGAACTGCGCGAGGACGTTTCGGAAGACGAGGCGGATATGGAGTTCATCGCTCTCGATAAGGCGGCGGCCTTTATTGCCGCCGCGCTCGGTGATTTTCAACACTACCTCGACGAGGCCGGAGCGGATATCTAGGACAAACGGTTTTTGTCGATAGAGAGGGCCGTGATGCGGGCGAAAGGGAAATCCCTGATAGCGGGCGTGGCCGCCCTGCTGTGTTTCTTGACGGCGTGCTTCTTGATCCCGCTCCCCGGCGCCTTTGCGGCGAAGCCCGCCACTGGGGTCAAGACCCCGGTTCTCTACCGCTACCTCATCGACGGCAGAAAGAGCCGAGTGTCGTTCACTTTTCGGGGAGTGCTCATTTCCTACGACGGGCATTTCGGCGTTTTGGAGGGGGAGCTGTTCCTGGGGTCGAGAAACTCGTTTCGCGGCGCGTCGGGCAAGTTTCTGATCAAGGCGGCCTCGGTGAAGTCGAAAAGGCCCGAGCACAGGAGAATGCTCTACGGCGAAGTGCTCGAGGCCGAGGAATACCCCGATATCGATTTTCGCGTCACCTCGGTGGAGCCCGGCGGCGAATCCGTGGACCGGGGTCCCGGGCGGAGGGAGAAGGAATGGCGGCTGCGCGGACGGGGAGTTTTGAAGATGCACGGCACCCGGCGGACGATTCCCCTCTCATTCAGGCTTACCGATACCGGGGCGAATCTCTACATCCGCGGGAAAGGGTCGATCAGCCTCTCCGATTTCGGAATGTCCCGGCCCAAGGTGCTCCTCCTCGTTCCGGGCGGCGACAGGGTGGAAGTCACCGTCCGCCTCGTCGCCTCGCCCGCTCCGCGATAAAACCGGATTTTACGCTCCGGGATGTCGCCGCGCGGGACGAATCCGGCTATTCTAGGAATCTTGCTCATCTGGAAATAATACCCGGGGTGCCGGGCTAAAGGGAGGTGCTCGTGGATTTCGAATTTACAGAGCTTCAGCGCAACGTCCGCGCCATGATAAAGGACTTTGTCGAACGGGAGGTTCGACCGATCGCAATGGAATACGAGCACGAAGACCGCTATCCGATGCCCGCCGTCAAGAAAATGAAGGAGCTGGGCATCTTCGGTTTCACCATTCCCGAGAAGTACGGCGGAAGCGGGATGGACGAGGTGTGCTACGCCATCGCGATGGAGGAGCTTTCGGTCGGGTGGATGAGCGTCGCCGGAATCCTCGGCACCCACATGATGACGGCCTGGATGATTCTCCACTACGGCACCGAGGAGCAGAAGAACACCTACCTGCCCAAGATGGCAACGGGCGAGTGGCACTCCGGGATGGCGCTGACCGAACCGGGCTCGGGTTCCGATGCCGCCGCCCTTCGGACCACCGCCGTCCGGGAGGAGGACCAGTGGGTCCTCAACGGCACCAAGATGTTCATCTCGAACGCCGAGAACGCCACCATGTTCTCCGTCTTCACGCGGACCGATCCCGATGCCCCGAAATCGCGGGGAATCTCCTGCATCATGGTCCACAAGGGAACGCCGGGCTTTCAGGTGAGCCGCCACCTCAAGAAAATGGGCTACAAGGGAATCCGGACGAGCGAGCTGATATTCGAGGACGCCCGCGCCCCCCTGGAAAACCTTCTGGGGGAGGAGAACAAGGGCTTTCCCATGATCATGAGCGCCCTCGAGGGCGGGCGGATCAACGTCGCGGCGAGAAGCGTGGGCCTCGCTCGGGCCGCGTTCGAGGACTCCGTGCGCTACTCTCAGCAGCGGGAGACCTTCGGCAAGCCCATCGCCCACCACCAGCTCATCGCCGCCAAGCTGGCCGAGATGGCCACGCGAATAGAGGCCTCGAAGCTGCTCACCTATCAGGCGGCGACGATGAAGGCGGCGGGTAAGCGGTGCGACCTCGAGGCGGGCATGGCGAAATTCATGGCCTCAGAGACGGCGGAGTTCTGCGCGAGCGAGGCGATACAGGTCCACGGCGGGATGGGCTATATCCAGGAGCTGCCGGTCGAGCGG
>JAVEPB010000219.1 GCA_030922375.1 bacterium
GGGCGGGCGAAAGAAAAGCTCACCCTCGGCCTGGGAAAGGATATCCTCGGCCGCACGGCGATCACGGACCTGGCCAAGATCCCCCATTTGCTCATCGCCGGCTCGACCGGATCGGGAAAAAGCGTGGCCATGAACATGATGATCTCCAGCCTTTTGGTGCGTTGTCACCCGCGGGAAGTGCGGTTTTTGATGATCGACCCGAAGATGCTCGAATTTTCGATTTACGAAGGCATACCTCACCTGCTGGTGCCGGTCGTGACCGAACCCAAGCGGGCGGCCTCGGCGCTTCGCGGAGTTGTCGCCGAAATGGAGCGGCGCTATCAACTGATGAGCAAGCTTGGGGTGCGCAACATCGACAGCTACAACAACCTCGTCACCGAATTCCTCGGTCCTAGGGAGGCGAGACGCCGCAGGAGCCAGCATCTCGACGAGGCAGAGCGTGTGGACGATGAGGACAATCCCGATTTCATGCCCTACATCGTTGTTGTCATCGACGAGTTGGCGGATTTGATGATGGTTTCATCGCGAGAGGTCGAGGAGACCATGACGCGTCTGGCCCAGATGGCCCGCGCGGCGGGGATTCACCTTCTGGTGGCGACCCAGCGCCCTTCAGTGGATGTGCTGACGGGACTCATCAAGGCGAACTTCCCCTCGCGGATCGCGCTACGCGTCGCGAGCCGCGTCGATTCGCGGACGATTTTGGACATGAACGGCGCTGAGCGCCTTCTCGGGAAAGGCGACATGCTTTTCGTCCCGCCGGGAACGAGCGCCCCGGTCCGCATACATGGGGCGTTCGTCTCAGACAAAGAGATCAAAAACCTGGTGGAATACTGGAAGGCGCAGGGACCGACGGCCTTCCAGGACGATCTGTTCGTCCAGGCCGAATCGAAGGAAAGCGCCGGCGCTGAAGAGCAGGATTACGACGAGCGATATGACGACGCCGTCGCTCTCGTCGCCCGGACGGGGGAGGCCTCGATTTCTCTCATCCAGCGTCATCTTCGCATCGGCTATAACCGCGCCGCGCGGCTTATCGAGCGGATGGAAATCGAGGGCGTGGTGGGCCCATCGGAGGGTGCGAAGCGCCGCCAGGTTCTCATTCAGGAAATCCCCGGGGCCGAGGTCGAGTCAATCGACGCCGTCTAGGAGGGTCGTAATTTCGGGGGAGCGGCGAGAAGTTTGATGATCTTCGAGGGAATATCCTGAAGGGGCACCACGGACTCGGCTCCGCCGAGTTCGATTGCTTTTCTTGGCATTCCGAAAACAACGCTGCTCGCCTCGTCCTGGACGATGGTCCGCGCCCCGTTTTTCTTCATCCGAACGAGTCCGGCGGCCCCGTCCTGGCCCATGCCGGTCAGGATGACGCCGATGGCGTTTCCGCCCGCGGTCGTGGCCACGGAGTCGAAAAGAACATCCACGGCGGGCCGGCAGCCCCAAAGTTTTTCGCCCTGATGCATCTCCACCCTGTAACCGGTTTCCGATTGGCGGATGGCCATGTGGTGGTCCCCTCGCGCAATCAGGGCCGTCCCGGGCCGAATTTCATCGCCCGGCTCCGCTTCCCTCACTTCGATCTCGCTTATCTGGTCGAGATTCTGGGCGAACGTCTTGGTGAAATCCTCGGGCATATGCTGAACGGCGACGATTCCGGGCAGGTGGGCGGGAAGCTCCCCAAAAATTTTCTTGAAGACCTCGGTGGCGCCCGTCGAGCCGCCGATGGCGATAATATTTATCGTGCCGGACGCGGTTGGAACGCGGGGCGGGGTAGAGGCTCGTGGGAGGTGGGGCTTGAGCGGATTTATTCCCGAGGCGGCGCGCACCCGTTCGATAATCTCTTGCTTGAAATCCGTAACGCCTTGGCGGGAGTTACCGATTGGCTTGCCGACGTAATCGACGGCCCCCAATGCGAGAGCGGACAGCGTGGATTTGGATTCTTCCTGGGTGAAATAACTGACCATCACCACCGGGGTGGGCCGCTCGCGCATGATTTCGGCGAGGATGGCCAGACCGTCGGTGCCGGGCATTTTGACGTCAAGGGTGATGACGTTCGGGTGGGTCGAGAAGAGCATTTTTCGCGCCGAGGCGGCGTCACCGGCCGCTCCCGCCACCTCGATGTCGGGCGCTCCTCCGAGAATCTCGGTGAGCAGGCGGCGCATCAGGAGGGAATCGTCAACGATCAGAACACGAATTTTAGATGTCATTTGAGTGGCGGCCACCAAAAGACGGCTGCTGGTCAGGGCGCCGCCGGATGAATGATCCTGGTTCCTGAAAAATCCGCCGGAATATAAAGCATACGGGTCTTGAGCGCCAGTGGACGTTGGGGGCCGGAGTTGCTGAAATTCCGCGCCGGTTTTCAAGAAGCTTCGTAGAGGATATTCTCCGGATTCGAGGTGTGTCCGACATCGGGATCGCCATAGGAGGAAATCCGAATGGCCGGTGAGTCCATCGCGGAGAAGTTGATATCGGCGGCAAAGGCGGATTTAGCCAGCTACGAAGAGCTGTTGGCGCTCTGCGGGCGGGAGTATGCCTCGCTGTCCACCCCCGGGCTCGATGATCTGTCCGTCATCATCGAGGAAAAAGAGAGGCTCATCCGGGAAATCGGAGGAAAATCTGATCGCCACTCCCGCCTTTGGGCCGAGTTCGAAAGCGCACAAGGGGGCGATTCCGCCATGGACCGGCTCGGAGAGGCTGTGGATAGGGTGCGGGAGGTTGTCGAGGCGGTTCAGAAGAGCGAGGAGAAAATAGCCGAGCTCGTCATGAGCCGGTCCGAGGAGATACGTGGAGCCCTCGGGACGATCTCCCAAAGCGGTAAGGCGCTATCGGCCTATAAGCCGGTTCGCAATTACGCCCCGCGGTTTGTCGACCGCAAGGAATAGGCTGCCCCGTCCGGGTACCGCACCGGCCGGCGCCCGCTCCGGGCTGTATTTCCGGGTCTTTCCGGAAGAAGGATTTTTCGATGCCGACCGAAGGGGAGGAAGTTGAACTCATCTCTCCGCTCCAGTAAAGTCAGGCCCTCAAGGGTGGAACCGCCCGTGTAGTCACTACAAAATTTTTTCACGGCCCGGCGCGCAGTTTTTGGAGGCAAGGCATGGCAGAGAATATGATGGATTTCACCGATCAGAATTTCGACTCCGAGGTTCTGAGCGCGGATAAGCCGACCCTGGTGGATTTTTGGGCCGAATGGTGCGCGCCGTGCAAAATGATCGCCCCCACCGTCGAGGCGCTGGCGGACGAGTATTCGGGCCAGTTGCGCGTCGGAAAACTCAACATCGACGAAAATCCCTCCACCCCGACGAAATTCGGTATTCGGGGAATTCCGACCCTCATCATCTTCAAGGGCGGCGAGGTGGTGGCGCAGGTTGTCGGCGTCCGCTCGAAGGCGGATTTGAAGGCGGCCATCGATAAATCCCTCTAGGTGAACAATAACCGTATCCTCAAGGCCGTCTCCCTCTTTTTTCGCGGGAAGAGCGCGTCCTCTCACCGGACGGAAGGCGCCCCACCGGCCTCGGTCGAACCGGACCTTTCCGAATGATGGGCGGCTCGGGGCGTGAGGGCGAAATCGAGGCTGACGGACGCCGCCTCGCGTTTGCCGAAGCGGGCTCTGAATCCGATCTTCCCTCCATCGTTTTCATCCACGGCGCCGGCGGAAGCCGGAAAAGCTGGTCTCACCTGCTCCACGACATCTCCCGGCGCGGGCTCCATGCGCTCGCCCTCGAGCTTCCGGGCCACGGCGCCTCTCCGGGGCCGGGTAGCCGCTCGATTGGCGTGTATACCGAGACCGTCGAGGCGTTTATCGAGGCGCGCGGGCTGGCGCGCCCCGTCCTGGCGGGGCATTCGATGGGCGGTGCGGTGGCGCTGACGTGCGGATTGAATATTCCCGCCCGGCTGGGTGGTCTGATCCTCATCGGGACGGGCGCCCGCCTTCGGGTGATGGAGTCAATCCTGGCCGGAGTCCTTTCGAATTTCGAGGTGACGGCGGCGGAGATAGCGGATTTTCTCTTTGCCCCCTCGGCCCCGGCCGCCCTGGCCGAGGAGGGAAGGCGGCAGTTGCTTGAGTGCTCCCCCGAGGTTGTCCACGGCGATTTCAGCGCCTGCGATGGTTTCGATGAGCGAAATCGAATCGGAGATATCGCGCTACCCTCTCTGATCCTTTGCGGGGACTCGGATCGGCTGACGCCTTCGAAATACTCGCAATTCCTTGCCGAGAAACTGCCATCGGCCGAGTTCAAGATAATCCCGGACTCCGGCCATATGGTCATGGTGGAGCAGCCTCGCCGGGTGGGCGAGGAAATCCACCGCTTTATGGATAACCTATTCTCGAGATAAACAGGGGCCGGATATAAATCACCCTTCCGGGCGCTAATCAGGGGGCGGGTTTGGATCACCCTTCTGGCATTAGGTTATACGGAATTCTGGCGGCGGGCGTTTTTACGCTGGGATGGTCGGCCATCCTTATTCGCCTCGCCGATGCTCCTCCTCTGGCCATTGCCGCCTACCGCATGCTGGGTGGCGCGGCATTGCTCCTCCCGGTGGCCGGCCCCGCCCTTTGGACTCTCTGGCGCGGGCTCGAACCCAGGTCCCGCACGATTTGGGCCGCCTCGGCCCTGTTCCTCACCCTCCACTTCGCGCTCTGGATCGAATCGCTCCGCCACACCTCGGTGGCCAGTTCGACCGTCCTTGTCACCACCAACCCGATTTTCGCTGGCATCGGCGGATGGCTGTTCCTGGGGGAGATCGAGAAGCGCCGCTTCTGGGTCGGGGTGGCGCTCACGGCGGCGGGCGGCGCCTGGCTCGCCTGGTCGGATGCCGGCGCCTGGTCCGGGAGCCCGCTTGGAAATGCGCTCGCCCTGGGCGGGGCCGTCTTGGCATCGGGATATCTGATTTGCGGAAGAATGCTGAGAGGTCATATTCCTCTTCTCCCTTACGTTGCCGGCTGTTACGGATTGAGCGGAATTCTCCTGGCCGGGGCGGCCTGGGCGCTCGATCAGCCGCTCGCCGGGTACACGGGGCGGACCTGTGCGCTGCTCGCGGCCATGGCCGCGGGACCCACCCTGATCGGCCACACATCGGTGAATTACGCCTTGGCCCACATGCGTCCGGGCAAGGTTTCTCTAGTCATTCTCGGCGAGCCGGTCGTGGCGGCCGCCCTTGCCGGGTGGCTCCTGGCCGAGCCCCTCGGCGGGGAGCGGGCGGCGGCCTGCGCCCTCATCCTGGCGGGCATTGCCTGGGGCGCCCAAAGCCGTGATTAGGACCCTAAATCCAGATCGTTGACTTGATATGTTGAATTCGATAAATTTTCCGATAGTTTTTATAAATCAATGGGTTTTGTTAAATCCACAATCCAAGCGGGGATTTTGAGTCGCCCAGGTCTAAGGAGAAGCCATGAACGATACCCCCACGGATCCTAGCGATCACCTTGCCACCGAAGCAGCCCGAATTCACGGACTTTTAACTTCCTCCCAAGAGGAGCGTGATCGGCTGGAAAAAGTGATGGATCTCCTCACCCTCAAAGCCGAGGAGCTAACGGCGAAGCGCGGTTCCCTCGACGAGGTCGGAACCCGGATCGGCGATCTCGAGAGCAGGCTCTCGAAGACCGAAAAACGCAGCGAGTCCTTCGAAAAGATAGACGTGCGAATCTCCGAATCGGAGACTCATTTCCAGAAACTCGACGACTTCGTCCGCAAGACGAAGATGGATATCGACGGCCTCAACGTCCTCTCTGAGCACGTCCTCGCCAAGACACGAAGCCTCAACCAGCAGCGCGAGGTCGTCGAGAAATCGAACGAAGAGGCCGGGAAGCTGAACGTTCTTCTCTGGGAGATGGAATCGAAGATCAAGAATCTCCAGGAAGAAAACAAGCTGGTCAAAAGGACGGAGAAGAGCGTTGCCAAGCTCGAGGGAACCTACGAGAACGTCCGGGCGAAAATCGACGAGGCGTTCCAGCTTCGCGACATTATCGCCGAGGTGAATTCGAAGATATCCCAGCTCAACTCGTTTTCCCAGGGCTTCGACGAAAAACTCCAGCAGGTGGATCGCGAGAAGATTCTTTTCGAGAATTACTCGAAGCGCAGCACCAACTTCAGGCGCTCGCTCAACGAAATGGAGCAGTCCCTCAACGAACTCAATGAGCGCGTCTCCCAGGTCGAAACCCTGCGCGGCGAACTCGATACCGTTAAGCCGGCTCTCGAGAGCATGCGCATCGAGAGTCAGAACATCCTCTCGAAAAACGACTCTCTCCTCAGGACGAGCGCGCGAATCCAGGCCCTCGAAAACCAAAACGATAGCCTTGAACAGGAAATCCAGAGGGTCCGGGAAGAGCGCAAGGAAGTCGAGGAGGTGTGGGAAAATGTTCACTCCCTGCGCGATTTTCTGGCGAACGAGGTGGAGCGCCGGGCCGAGCGGCTCAAGCGGGAGTTGGACGAGTCGGCCACCCTCCGGCGGATGATTCAGGACTACCATGTCAGCGCACGAGAGCTCCGTGAGCAGCTAAACGCTATCCCCGAGGGCCTCAAGGTTGCCGAGGAGGCCCGCGCGCGGGGAACCGAGATTGCCGAAATCGATGAATCTCTCAGACAAAAACTCGAGGAAACGGAATCCCGTGTCCGGCAGGTGGACCATGTTGAGGAGCGCATCGAGCAATTATCCTCCAACATCGTTCATCTCGACGACAAAATCGAAAAGCAGCTCGAGCGCCGGGGCGAGGTCGAGCGCATGGAAAAGCGTCTCGAGGCGCTTCAGTATTTCATCGAGGAGTCGGACCTGAAGATCGATAAGCTTCATCGGCGCGAGGAGTATGTCGATCGCGTCGAGAGTCGTGTGGAGCAGCTTCACAATCTTCTCGAGAACGTTGAGGAAAGAATTCTCGATGTTACGAAGGAGCGCGCCGGATTTGAGGCGCAGGAAAAGCGTCTCCAGCAGCTCATGTCCCAATTTCAGGAATCGATCGAGGAGGGTGAGGTGCATCTCGCCAGCGTCCGCGAGGCTCACCGGACGATGGAGCAGGTGGACGGCTTTCTGGGCAAGCTCGACGAAGGTCTGATGGGCCTTCAGGCGGGCGAATCCCGTATGGACGCTCTTCGCCAGCGGCTTCGGGAGCAGGGCTCGGTGATCGAGACGGTCCGCGTCGCGGCGTCCCGGCTCCAGAGCTAGATTGACAACCTCGATCAAGAGGAAGACCGGATCTCCGAGATCGAAAAGCGCATCTCTGCCATAGACCACAGGTCGCTCGGTCTCGAGGAGAGCATCGACGAATTGATCAAGAACAAGGCCGAGGTCGGCGCCGCGCAGGAGGAGTTGAGCACGCTCAAGCTCGGTGTACGCGAGATACACACCAACATCCGCGATCTCGTCAGCGATCGCCAAACACTGAACGATATCGAACTTCAGATCGAGGAGCTTCGCGACATCTTCCATCAGGTCGAGGAGCGGGGAACGGCCGTGAGCCAGCAGATGGAAAAGGTCGGCGAGGTCGAGGCCCGTGTCAAGGATCTGGGCCTGTTGTCGGAGGATGTGTTGGCTAAGTACGAGTCCTTGACCGTGGAAAAAGATGTCCTCGATCGCGCGAACGCCCGGATCAGCGAGTTGCGCTCCATCCTCCAGGAAGCCGAGCGGCGCGTCGATCGGACCTAAGAGGTTGAGGGTCTGATGCGGTTATTCCGAAAAAAAACTGCGTCATCGTCCTACGCATTTTTTGTCGGCAAGACCATTACGCCCACGCGGTTCCTGGGCGGGATGGCGGTCGCCCTGATATTCGCTTTTCTCGTCCTGCCCGCCTCCATTACGGGCGGTATCTACTCGTGGGTCAAGGACGACGTTCCCACCTCCGATTCAATCCTCATCCATAAGCCCAGTCTCGCCACCTACGTTTACGACTCGAAAGGTGGGCTCATTGGCAGCTTCGCCGCCGAACGCAGGCGTTTGCTCCGACTGGAGGAGGTGGCGCCGGTCATGCGCCAGGCCATCGTGGCGGTCGAGGATGAGCGCTTCTACGCACATTGGGGCGTGGATCCGATAGGAATCGTCCGGGCGGCCTTCAGCAACCTCGAGAAGGGGAAGGTCAAGCAGGGGGCCTCTACCCTGACGCAGCAACTCGTCCGCCTGCTTGTGCTGGGCCGGGAGAGGACGTTCAAGCGAAAAATCGTCGAGGCGATCTCCGCCGTTCGCCTCGAACTGACGCTCTCGAAGGATGAAATCCTCGAGCGCTACTTGAATCTCGTCTACTTCGGGCGGGGCGCCTACGGCATCGCGGCCGCCGCGCGGACTTTTTTCGACAAGGAAGCGGCCGACCTGTCGTCCTGGGAGGCGGCCCTGCTGGCCGGCCTGGTTCAGGCGCCGGGCAGGTTTCGGCCGTTCGAGGAACCGGGGCCCACCATGGCACGGAGGGCGCACGTTCTTCGGCGGATGGCGGCGGCGGGATATCTTGAGGACGGCGAGGCAGTCCGCCTCTTGAAGCTTCCCCTCGGACTTCGTTCTCCGGTTCCGATTCGGGTCGGCGGCCATTTCGTCGAATTCGTGCGACGGGAACTTGAGAACACTTTCGGCACCGAGCGTCTCTATCGCGGCGGACTCCGGGTGTATACGACCCTCAATCTGGACTATCAGCGTGCGGCTGAGGCAGCCGTGCGGAACGGCGTGAAGAAGCTCGTCAAACGCCGGTGGCGGGAGAAGGCGAAATCGGAATCGTGGCGGGGGCCCGAGGCCGCTCTGCTGGCGGTTCACCCGCAATCGGGGGCCATCCGTGCGATGGTCGGGGGCCTGGATTTCAAGAAGAGCAAGTTCAATCGAGCCGTTCAGGCCCTCCGCCAGCCGGGCAGTGCGTTTAAGCCCATCGTCTATGCCGCGGCGATTGGAAACGGATTCACAACGGTGGATTCCATCCTCGACGCGCCGATCGTGATGAAGGGGGGCCGCGGGCGGCCGGACTGGAAACCGAGGAACTATGGGCGCAATTTCAGGGGGCGCCTCTCGCTGAGCGATGCCCTGGCGGCGAGCCGAAATACCGTGAGCGTCCGCCTGGTGCGCGCCGTGGGGCTGCGGCGGGTGATCGACTTCGCCCGATCGCTGGGCATACGAAATCCAATCTCCCCGACGATGTCGAGCGCTCTGGGGAGTTCGGTCACGACCCTCAAGGAAATGGTCACCGCCTATTCGGTATTCGCCAACGGGGGGATTTATAATCAGTCCTTCGCGATCAGCCGCGTTGAGGATTCAATCGGGAAGGTTCTCTTTCGGCACCGGAGGCGGCCTGTCGAGGCGATCAGCCCAAACGTGGCCTATGTCACTACCCATATGCTCAAAGGGGTGGTGGAACACGGGACAGGCCGCAAGGTTCTGGTCCTGAAAAGACCCATCGCCGGAAAAACGGGAACGACGAACGCGTTTCGCGACAACTGGTTCATTGGTTTTTCGCCCAGCCTCGTCGCCGGGGTGTGGGTGGGATTCGATCTCCCCCGGACACTGGGCTACGGAGAGACGGGTGGGAGAAATGGGGCGCCGATTTTTATCGATTTCTTCCGCGAGGCCGCGAAAAAATCCCCGGTTGAGGATTTTATTCCGCCGCCGGGAGTGGAGTTCGTCCGGATCGACATGGAAACCGGGCTTCGGGCCACACGCGTCAGCCAAAAGGCGGGTTTCGAGGTCTTTCTCCAGGGAACGGCTCCGACCCAGTATGCGGGCACGAAGGAAGGGCGCACTGATGTATTGTTTCGTCCAGATGGAAATATACTGCCTCAGGCGAGAAAGACGCTTCGCTGATTTCGCCCCTTGAACTTGTTATCATCCGGATAAATCCGGTTTGGCCGAATATCCGTTATTCATAGACAATCTGCCCGCTAATTGGAAATCGTGATGACTTTTAAACCGGCTGCGATCAGGCTCTTCTTGTCGACGAAAATTCGTGGGGGCTGGGTGATTGCGGCTTGCCTTGCCACCCTGTTGGCGGGTTGTGCGGGCTATGATGCCGGAGGCGGAAGGTTCGTGTCGAAATGGCACGGCTTTGAAATTCAGGCCCCACCGGAGGAATTCTGGCGCCGTACCCCTGATGTCGCCAACATCCTCGCGCTCAACGATCCTTCCACGTCGGTCCTCTACTACGACAATCCCTACTCCGGCGGGGTGATTTCGCTCCAGGTAGTTCCCCGCCACTACCCCGGCCGAGGGAAAGTGACGGACGAGCTTCAGTACATTTACAGGCGAATGCTTGGCACTCCCCATGTCAATATGCGTACGATCTCGAACGGGAGATTCCTTCCCTTCGAGCGGGCCGTCCGGTTCGGTCAGATGGGGGGGAGCGAGCGTGCGGAGTTTTTCTTGAAGGGGACGATGGGCAGGCGGCCCACCATCGAGGCGCGCGAACTGACGAGACAGGCGCTGGATCGCGAACAGCCCTTCGGCGGCCCGAGGACGAAAGAGGAGATCAAGGCCGAGCGGCTATATCAGCTCAGTAGTCTGTCTCCGAACTACATGGCCAACTACCGCGGGAAAGTCGTCGTCTTCATGAAAAACGCCAAGCTCTATGAGTTCTACTACATCGATCACGAGGAGGCTTTCAAGGACGGCCTCCTGCTTTTCGATGCATTCGTAAAGAGCATGAAGTTTATTCCGGGAGGACTTTTCTAGCCGGAGGCGCGGCTGGAAATGCACGTGAATTGAGATTAGAGTCGGATACGGAACAACATGAAAACATCCCCGGGCTAATGCCGGCTTGGGGAGGAGGTTTAGGTTACCCAATGAGTGAAAACGATACAATCTCCTCCGAAGAGCGCCCCCGGGGCAGGGGGAGCGTTTTGTGCCGGGAGGTCGATGACGGGTTCATCCTCTATGATCCGGGCAAGGGGAAGGTGCATTCCCTGAATCCCACGGCGGCTTTCATCTGGGACGCCCTGGACGGGAAGCTGTCGATTCGGAACATCTCCGAGAGCCTGGAGGAAATTCCAGGCGCGGAAGGTAGCGATACGCTCGCCGATGTATTGAAAACGGTGGAAAATTTTCAAAACGAAGGCCTCCTCGAGCCGTCCGATCCTCTCTCGGAGTAGTTCGCCCTTGGTTTCCTCCTCCGTTCATGCAATGCAAATCAATTTGCTCGGGTTTCGCCTTCGCATTTTCGCTCCTCCCGGGGAAATTGAAGCCCTCAAGCTATCCCTTTATTCGCGTTGTATCGAACCTCCGGTCGAAGAGCCCGACCTGGTGTACAGCGTGGAATTCGAGGGGGACGACATTCGCATCCTTGAGGGTGAGACCGGTGGAAAAGTTTTGTACGAAACATAGGATCGCAGCGATTTGTACTGGTGGCTCGAAGACACCCTTTACAAGGGGAGCCTCAGGCCCCTGAGCCATTACCTCGTTCTCCACGGGGCGGCGGCAGAGCGCGGCGGAGAGGCCATCGTCTTTCTGGGAGAATCCTACGCGGGAAAATCGACGCTCACGATGAAACTCATCCAGAACGGGTACCGGCTGCTCTCCGACGAGGTGGTGCTCATTGATTCTGACTCGTTCCGGGTGGTTCCCTTTCCCCGGAACATATTAATCAGAGAAAAATCCATTCAGGGAAATGCGGACCTTGAAAGGCTGTGTGAGGGTCGCTGGCACTACGAAGACGAGAAAGGCGAGATTAAATGGATGATGGATCCGGGCGCTCTGGGCGCCGTGGAGATCGCCGAGGAGGCGCGGGTCGACGAAATCATCTGGCTCGAAAGGGATAAGGAGGCCTCCGACATTGAACCCGTGGGAATGCGGGCGGTGGTGGAGATGATGGTTCAGCATGGGCTGAATCTCAAGAAAATATCCCAGGTCGGGGTGGAGACGATCGTTCAGATTGTCCGGGCCTCCAGGAATTACCACCTCAGGGCTCCCCACGCGGGCGTCGCCTGGCGGATTTTGCGGGACCATCTGGGGATCAAGGAAAAGAAATGACGACCCTCAAGGACCGGGCCCAAGACGAGATGCAGATCAATCTCCTGGGCGTGCGCCTCCGCATCAACGGCCCTTCGGAAATCATCGAACCGCTCAGGAGTTCGCTCTTCACGCGCTGCATCGAGCCGGTCGGGCATCCACCCGACGCCCATGTGCGCGTCGTTTCGGACGAGCGGGGTTTTCATGTATTCCACGCGGACAAGGAGGGAGAGGAAATTTTCCGGGGGAAGAATCGGAGCCGTTTATTTTGGTGGCTCGATGACGTCCTCTTCAAGAAGTCGCTCAAGCGATCCTACAAATTGATTCAGGTGCACGGCGGAGCCGTCGAGCGCGGCGGAAGGGCCATTTTGTTTTTCGGGTCTTCCTACGCCGGAAAATCCACGATGACGCTTCATTTGATTCGCAGGGGATGGCGGTTTCTGACCGATGAAGTCATCCTCGTTGACCCGGACACGCGCCGGGTCAAGCCGTTTCTCAGGAACCTTTTGATTCGTCAGGGCGCCGTGGAAAACGATCCGATTTTGAGGAAGCAATGCAGTGGCCACTGGCACTATGAGGATTATCACGGAGAGGGCAAATGGCTCGTCGATCCGGCCGTTGTCGGCGGGGAGGGCGAAGCGCAGGAGGCCGAGGTCGAGAGGATTTATTGCCTTCTGAGGGACTCTGAGCGCCCGCCCCTCTTGGAGAGAGTGGGGGAGCGGCAGGTCGTTGAGGAAATGATCAGGCAGGCGTTTAACAACGATTGTTTCATCCCTAAGAGCGTGGACGCCATTGTCCGGATTGTCAGGCAGAGCCAGAATTATCGCATCCGGGCTCCGCACGGCGGCGAGGCGTGGAAGCTTCTCCGGCGGCACATGAATCTTCAGGAGGGTTGAGGGCGCGCGATGGGGTTGCAGGATTACTCGTGGATGCTGAACGACCCGGGCCGTATCGGTGTTTTCCGCCGGGCCATCGCGGCCGAGGTCGGGCCCGGCGATGTGGTGGTGGAAATCGGTGCCGGCCTCGGGACCTACAGTTTCATGGCCTGTCAGGCGGGCGCCGGCAGGGTTTATGCGATTGAAGACAGCGCCTTCGTCGCTCTTGAGTCCATCGCCAAGCGTCAGGATTTCGGCGACCGCCTCAAGTTGATTTCGGGCAATTCCCTCGAAGCCAAGCTTCCCGAAAAGGCCGACCTCATCATTTATGAGGACTTTAACAGCGCTTTTTTGGGTGCCGGGCTGGCCGAAATCGTCCGGGACACATCGGACCGGCTCCTAAAGCCAGGGGGCAGGTGGCTTCCCTGCGAGGCGGTGGTATGCGGAGCGCTGATCGAGGCGGCCGATCAATGGAACGATCTGGTTTTATGGCGAAACGCCCAGAAGCACCTTGAGGGCCTCAACTTCAAGCCCCTCTCGGACTGGCTCCTGAACTCCGAGGTCAGGGGGACCTACGACCTGAAATCCCTTATCACCGCCCCCTGCGATCTCAAGAGCTATTCTTTTGGAAACCGCGAGGAAAGCTTTGACCTGGCCTGGCGTGGCCGGGACACCGTCGTTCGCGCTGGAAAAATCCATGGAATTTGTGTCTGGTTTCGCTTGGAATTTGCTGGCGGGGAGGTGCTGGACAACGCACCCGGCGCGAATAAGACCGTCTATCAGCAGGAGTTCTTCCCGCTGTCGGCGCCGCTCTCCGTCGAGGAGGACCAGGAAGTCGAGTGGACACTTCATTGTGTCAGGGGGGCGGGTGAATATGAACTTTGGTGGAAGTGGGGAGCCGAGGCGGGAGGAAAATCCGCGGAAGGTACGACCTTCGCCAGCTTTCCCTCTTCGATCGAGGATTTGAAGAAGCGATCCGAGGACCATGTGCCTCACCTGAGCGCGAGGCACCATGTATTAAAGTTCGTCATGGACGCCGCCGACGGAACGCACAATCAAGGGGAGATCGCTTCAGAGGTTTTTGCCGCGTTTCCGGAACAATTCACTAGCGAGAAAGACGCTTTCCGGTATGTGGCGAAGGTCCTGGGAGAGTGAAGCCCGGCGCGGGCGTCAGGACCAGAGCATACCCATGCCGCCACTGCCACCGCTACCCATACCGCTGCCACCGCTACCCATTCCCATGGGAGACATCATGGGAGACATCATCATTCCGCTGATCATCCAGCTGAAACCGCCGGATCCGCCCGATCCGCCGGAGCCGCTTGCCGCAGATGCGTTGGCGACTGTGAAAGTGGCGACAATGGGAGTCGCGTAGGCGGTCTTCACCAATACGCTTCGGATGAACTCCCGCCGCGTCTGGTGGTTATCGCCGGGAAATTTCTCTTCAGGTCGGTCCGTCAAGGCCCAGGCCTCCAAATTCATGCGCCGGAACAGCGGCAAAGGGCAGTAAAATTAACAGCTTCGCAGAATATATTACCAAAAAGACCCTGCGGCAATTCGCCCCCTTCTACTAGAATTCAATATATAATTTGAAGAATCCAAAAGGGAGATTCCTTTTGGAAAAAAGTGACTTGCGTCACAATCCGGAGTTTGAGCTTTATTGATTTAAAAACAATAAGTTATGATGAGTCATCGGTGCCGGGGGGGCTGGCGGGTTTTCCGTAATAGGCTCCCCCTGGGATAATGCAGTCCCTGGGGCCTCTTCTATGGTTGAACAGGTGGACACTCCTCAATACCAACTTTCCCCCGGAGAGGTTTTCCTCTCATTGGCAGGGCGCTATCGTCTTTCGCCGCGTGAGGCCGAGGCGCTGGCCCGCGCCTGTCGAGATGCAGGCGAGGCCGACTGGCAAGAGGCTACGGAGGAGACGCTCTACCGGGAAACGGGGGGCCTTTTCTGTCATCACCTGCGCGAGGTGGGAGCCGATCCCCCGAAAAATCTCCAGGACGAGTACAAATGGATTTCTCTTTCGAGCACCGTCAAGGAGGCGGAACTCCGGCGCCTTTCTCCCGGGATCATCAAGGCGGGCCTTCGTGTCCTCCTTATCAAGGGTACCGCCCTTTATCAATCGATATACAAAAACCCGGGGCTCCGAAACTTCGAGGACTCCGATTGGGTGTTGGCCGGCCACACCGACTGGGAGGCCGCAAAACGGGAGTTACGCACGCTGGGATACAGGCCCTCCGGCCACGGGGATGATTCGAGATGGGAGCGCGGCCCGTTTATCGTCGAGTTGCACCGCAACGTACTGGGTGATGAACGCCTTGCCGCCCGAATATCGGGGCTGGGAGCGAGTAACGCGGAAATCGACGGTGAGGTCTGGGCGAGGGCCCGCCCTTCGGTGCTCGGCGAACCATTTTTGATGCCCGCCCCTGAAGATCACCTGTTGATCATGTGCGCTCATTTGATGAAGCACAGTTTTGAGCCCGGCATCTGGTTTGTCGACCTTGAGGCCCTGTTGCTTGAGACGGAGAGTTTCGATTGGCCGGCCGCGCTCGAGCGGGCGGAACGCTGGGGTCTCCTTCGCGCGGTGGCGTTTGCCTTCCGCAATCTGGGCGCCCTGGGCGGAAATAAAATTTTTGGGGAAAGGGGGGATCTCCTGCCTCCGGGTGTACGCGAGCAATTGGCCGAGGTCCGCCTCACTTCGCTGGACACCTATCTTCTCACCCTGGCAGCGAGGGGGGAGCGGATTTCCGGCGAGAAAAAAGAGTGGCGCCGCGTTCCCATCGGAAATCTTCTCTGGCTTTCCTCGCAGTCGACTTTCGCCGGAAAGATACGCCTCCTTTGGGAGGCTTCCTTTCCCCGAGGCGAGGTGATGGAGGAGATTTATCCCGATTACAGACCGGCGATGAGGTGGTGGTTCATGGCGCGGCGCGCGGCGGATTCGGTTCGCTTGGGAGGTCGCGTCCTCGCTCTGACGGGCCGGGAGAGGAGCCGATGAGCGCCGATTCGTTTCGGCTGATGATCCTCTCTGACACCCACGGTCGGCTTCCCCGGGAAGTGGCGAGGGCCTGCGAGGGAGCGGATCACATCATCCACGCGGGCGATGTCGGAGGGGACGGGATTCTTTCCGAGCTCGAAAGCATGGCGCCGGTGACGGTGGTTTGCGGGAACGTGGACCGCGCCGACCTCGCTCCGGTGCGCGCCCGGCTTCGCCTCGGCGGCTGGCGTATATTAGTCCAACACATCGTTTGGGGAGGAGGGGGACCGTCGGGCGAGGTCCGGGACCTTCTCTCGGGAGAGGAAGCCGATCTCGTGGTCTTCGGCCACACCCACGAACCTCTTTGCCGTCGCGAGGGCGGAACGGTTTTCTGCAATCCGGGGAGTTGTGGGCAGAGGCGCTTTTCATTGCCTCGGTCCTATGCGGAGGCCGCCCTGAGCGCGGATGAGGGGCGGTTTAGGGCTTTCGGCCTGGACGCCGGAGGGACGGCCGATATCCTTTATGACCAAAAGTTTCCGCTTGGGGGTTAGGGATAATTTCCTCCGAAAAACCGCGTTGCGCCCCTTTTTTTTAGAAGATAGACTCGCTCCGAAATTGAGAAAATGCCGGGAAGCTGCCGGCTGCCCGTTTTCAGGAGTTTTTAAAAATTGCGCGTAAAACTGGCTAAATCCGCGGGTTTTTGCTGGGGGGTCGAACGCGCCCTCGATATCGTGCTCGACACGGCCAACGAGACAGATGCACCCGTGTTCACTCATGGCCCTCTGATTCACAACCCTCAAACCGTCAACCTGCTCGAGCAGAAAAACATCACCGCCTACGACCCGGCGAGTACGCCCCGGGACAGCGGTCTGCTCGTCATCCGGGCTCACGGCATTTCACCCCAGGTGCGGGAGAAGCTTCGCACAACGGGTTCGACCATCCGGGACGCCACTTGCCCGCTCGTGGCCAAGGTGCACGGGATCATCCGCAAGCACTCCCGCCTGGGTGCCCACGCCGTCATCATCGGTGAGAAGGGCCACCCCGAGGTGGAAGGGCACATGGGCTACGCCGAGGCGGGTCATACCCTCGTGACATGTTCGGAGGATCTCGAAAAAATACCCAAGGGGGTCGAGGACGTGATCGTCGTGGCGCAGACCACGATCAACATGGGTGATTGGGGCGACGTCATCAAAACCATCGAGGTCCGCTACCCGAAGGCGCACATGTTCAACACCATCTGCGATGCGACCGAGGTGCGCCAGGAGGAAGTGCGGCGAATCGCCCCCGGCGTCGATTTGATGATCATTGTCGGAGGGCGAAACAGCGGGAACACAACCCGCCTCGCCGAGGTGGCCAAGGAGAAGGGCACGACCGCCCTCTTGATCGAAACCGAGGACGAGATTGACCCCGATTATGTCCGAAAATTCAAGAACGTCGGCGTTACGGCGGGTGCATCCACACCCGATTGGATGATTCGCCGGGTAGTGAACCGCCTGGAGTCGATTCCCGACGAGGAGGAACGCCTCCCCGACAAATTGGCGCAGGGCCTGAAGATCCTCTCCCGCTCCAACGCGCTTCTGCTCGTCACTGTCTCGATGGCTGCCATCGCCACCTCGGCGCTGGGAAATTTCTCCATCAGCGCTGCTTCGGTGTCCGTGGCCGCCCTGTACCTGTTCTCGATGCACACGATGAACCGGTGCACGGGTTTCGAGGCGGACCGGTTTAACGAGCCCAACCGAGCACAGTTCTACGCAAAACACCGGGGAACCCTGCTGGCGGCGAGCGGAGTGGCGGGTTTTCTTTCCCTGGGATTGAGTTTGACCCTCTCTCCCTCGGTGACGGCGGTAATGCTTTCCGGGATTGCCCTGGGCGTATTCTATAGCCTTCGGATGGAGCCCCGGGCGCTCAAGATGGGGCGGGTGATGGATTTTCCCGCCTCGAAGACCCTTGTCGTCACGGTGGGATGGACTACTTCGCTCGCGGTGATTCCGGCGCTCGCCCAACCCGAAAACGTTGGCAGCGCCTGGCCCATCGCCCTGATCTTCGCTTTCGGAATGACGCTTCTTCGATCGGGGATCATCGAGTTGCGCGATATCCAGGGGGATCGAATCGTGGGCAAGCGGACGCTACCCATTGTTTTCGGAAAGGGCAGGACGGAAGTTCTTTTGAACACAGTTTGCTCGGCCTTGTCGGTCATGTTGGCCGCCGGTGTCGTGAACGAGTGGATCGCTCCGGGAATCGGGCTGGTGATGCTGATCCCGGTGGGCTTCGCGGCTCTGGGTGTGTGGCTTTATAAACATCAAATTATCGGACACAGCGGGTTGACCGAGGCCGCGGTGGATTTTCAGTTCATCTGCGCCGGGGCGGTGGCGCTCGTCATGTTGTAGAGCGGCGGGAGGACTCCTGACGGGTCAGGGGTGCGGATATCGAATACAGGAGGCGCCGGGGATGAAAAAATCCCCCTCCGTTGGCCCGGGCCGAACGAAGGGGGAGGTATGAATCTCGGAATTGCCGGGAGGCGGGGAATCAGCCTCCACGGGCGGCCCGCTTGGACGCCTTGAGCGGGTTCAGTTTCTTCTCGAGCGGAGCGGCGAAATCCATTTTGATGTGGGTGGCCAAGGGGCAGCGTCCCCGTGCCCAGCGGTTTTCCGGGTTGGGGAACTTGGTGCAGTATTTCCCCTTGGGAAGCTCCTGGATGTAGGAGCAGGGCTTCTCTTCGTCGCCGCTAAGGCACTCTTCCACTACGGGTAAACAGCTTGTACCGTTGTAGCCGCAGCGATTGGCGCCATTATCTCCCCGCTGGGCGAAATGGCATTCAACGGGTACCTCGAGCAGCGTGCACTCCATTTTTCTTGTCCCTCGTCGCACGGATTTGCGGAACTCCCTTGAGGCCGCCGTTTCGGCCCCACGAGCGGGCGAGTCTAGGCGATTCATTCCCCGGAATCAAGTCCCGGAAGCGAGGAAAAACGTAGCCCATGGCGGCCCCGCAAAATCATTTCTTATTGTAATTAGGGATATTAGGGGGATTCGAAGTTGTCCGCCCGCTTGGCCTCCCAGGATTTAATGGCCAAGTAACAACCACGAAACATCGCCGAAACATAGCAAATGTAATAATCTGAATAATAGTTGGTTCGGCGATTGAAGCGCTAGCGGCTTGTTTGACCTCTTTTCGAGGCGTGCTATATTTCGGGAAATTCCTATGATTCCCGATGTTTCTTGCGGGGTGGAGACATTGCCATGCAATTGATAGTTGCCATTGTGAAGCCGTTTAAGATGGATGAAGTGAAGGAAGCGCTCGGCGCTGTCGGTGTCGCGGGGATGACCGTGACCGAGGTTAAGGGTTTCGGAAGGCAAAAAGGCCACACCGAGCTTTACCGGGGAAGCGAATATGTGGTCGATTTTCTCCCGAAGATCAAGCTCGAGATTCTGGCCGAGGACTCCAAGGTGGACAGTATCGTTGACGCGGTAACAAAAGCGGCCAAGACCGACAAGATCGGCGACGGGAAAATCTTCGTCCAAAAAGTCGAGGAATGCATTCGCATTCGCACCGGAGAGCGCGGCGACGAGGCGATTTAAGCGCTTCATCTCATGGCTCAGTCCCTTCGTCTTCTATTCGAACTGAATACGGAATTATTAGAGGCTGTTCCTGCGGCCAGCCGCTGGGAACGAGAGGCGTTCCTGCGCCATATCAAGGAATCCTTCGCCCGTGGCAGCCGGCTTCTCGCCGACGCCCATATAGAAGGTGCGGGCGGGATCGAGTTCTGCGAGGCCAGGGCCGTTTTCATGGACGCCCTTCTCAGTCAGATATGGGGACACGGAGTCAGCGACCTCGATAGCAAGGCCGGTACGGCGGGAGCCGATTTCTCGTGCGCTATGGTGGCCATCGGCGGTTACGGCCGGGGGGAGCTTTCGCCGGGTTCGGACATCGATCTGATGTTTGTGTTTCCGAAACGATCCTCCGGGGATAGCCGCCTTGTGCGGGTGATTCTTTACCTGCTGTGGGACGCCGGTCTCGATATCGGCCACAGCGCGCGGACCATCACCGAGTGTCTTCGGATCGCGCGCGAGGACTACCAGAGCGAAACGTCCATGCTCGAAAACCGCTTGATCGCGGGCGATAAAGTGGTGTTCGCGGAGTTTAACAAGCGGTTCGATTCCTACCTCAAGCGCGTGAGCAAGAGCTCTCACCTAAGGCGGAGACTACGGGAACTCGGTGAACGTTACCGATCGTGGGATCCATCGGTCTACGTACAAGAGCCCAATATCAAGGAAAGTGCCGGCGGGCTTCGGGATATGCATGCCGTCCTCTGGCTTGCGCGGGCCTACGGTGCGGAAAATCTCAAGGGAATCGCACAAAAAGGGTGGGTTCCCGAAGAGGATTGCAGCCGGGCCCGCGAAGCTTATGATTTTCTGCTTCGCATCAGGACGCAGCTTCACAACCAATCGGGGTCGAAAAACGATATGTTGACCTTTCAGGCCCAAGTGGATGTCGCTCCCGCGCTTGGCTACGGTGACAGCGAAAACGCCATGGCGAGCGAGGCGCTGATGCGGGACTATTTCATGCGGGCCCGTACGATGCATCGATTTTGCCGGGATTTCTTCGAGAGTCTCGAGGATGACCTGAAAAGGAGGGGTTGGGCCAAGCGCCGGCCGCGGATAGAAAAACTTGGAGGAGGACTGGCGCTCCGAGATTATCACTCTTTGGTGACCGATGGGCCGGAGACCGAGATTCTGGACCACCCCGGTGGGTTGATGCGTATTTTCGAGCTTCACTACCGTTATAGTTGTGGTCTTTCGGCGGAGATTCGGAATTTCGTTCAGACCCATCTTGACACCTTGGACGACGATTTCCGCTCCTCGCCCGAGGTGAAGGACAGTTTTTTCAGGATTCTCGAGGGGAAGGCCGGCGTCGCTCGTACGCTTCAAGAGATGCATGGCCTCGGTGTCCTGGGCCGCTATATCCCCGAATTCGGCGAACTCACCTGTTTCGTTCAACTCGACCACTACCACCGTTATACGGTGGACGAGCACACGCTTCTCGCGGTCCAGTTTTTGGATGAATTGGCCTACACAAAGGAAATGCCCCTTCAGGAACTGGCTCATATGCACAGGGAAATGGAGCGAGGCCACATACTCCGTCTGGCGATGTTGTTCCACGACATTGGCAAGGCGCGGGGGGGGCGCCACGATCACCGAAGCGCGGCCGCCCTTCCGGGCATCACGGTGCGGCTGGGCCTTCCCACCGACGAGGGCAGGGTGTTGGAGTTTCTGGTCGCCAACCATATGGAGATGTCGCATATCTCGGAGCGGCGGGATATCGACGATCCGGCCCAGATCGAGCGGTTTGCAGAAAAAATGGAGACCGTGGAGCAACTCAAAATGCTTTATTTACTAAGCTATGGGGATATCAACGCCGTGGCGCCGGGAATCTGGAACGAATGGCGTGGCACACTCTTGTTCGAGCTATACAGGCGCACGCTGCGTGTCATGGAGTCGGGCGAGGCCGTCTCCCGGAAAAAGCGGCTTGATGATATCGGAAACCAGGTGTGCCTCGAGGCGCGGGCGGCGGTGAGCAAAGTGGGGACACCGCTGATCCTCGAGCATTTGGAGAGAATGCCCGAGCGCTACAGGCTCGGAACCGCGCCGCAGGATATCCTCCACCAGATCGAAATGAGTGAAAAACTGGGAGAGGATACTTCTTTTGTGATGGATGTGACCCACCGGCGGCGGCTGGGCAACACGCTCCTGACGCTGGTGTGCCGCGACCGGCTCGGCCTGTTCGGCATCATCGCCACGACGCTCGCTTCTTTTCATATCAAGATCCTCGAGGCGAAGGCCTATACGGACACCGGGGGGTTGGTGGTGGATTCCTTTGTCGTGGTCGACTCGGAGGGGAAGGCCGTCACCGACAACGCCTTGTGGAAAAAAGTCGAGAAATTTCTCGAGGAACTTCTGTCGGGTAAAATCGCCATCGAGGAATTGATGGAGAAGAACAAGACGATTCGCCATCCAAAGCCAAAGGTACATTTCGAGATTCCCACGCTGGTGGAATACGACCTGACAGCGAGCGACGACGACACCGTCATCGAAGTCATCACCGCCGATCGCCACGGGCTTCTGGCGCATATTTCGGGGCGCTTGGCGGAGGAGGACGTATCCATATCGAGGGCGAAAATTTCAACCGAGGGCCTCCGGGCCGTCGATGTATTTTATGTGACGGATTCCGATGGGCGAAAAATCGAGGACAAGGAAAGACTCGGGGAGTTGTGTAAAATTCTGTCCCACGAACTCGCCGAGGAAGTAACCGAGCAAATAGCGTCTTTTTAGGAGCCGGAGGGGTCCAATCTCCCCGAAGCCGGTTCTTGTGAATTTTTTTGAGCGGACACTTTTGTGTCCCTTAATCGAGAGGGGTTGAATCAATGGCGACGAGATCGAAAAAGGCTTCTTCGAAAGGAGGAGGCGGAAGCTCCGTCTCCAAGGTTCTCAAATTGGCCAAGGACAGCGGAGCCAAGATCGTGGACTACCGCTTCACCGACATGCCCGGCATGTGGCAGCATTTTTCATCCCCGATCGGGACTTTGGAGCCGGAGACCTTCGCCGAAGGCGTCGGCTTCGACGGATCGAGCATCCGGGGTTTCCAGAGCATCGACGAGAGCGACATGCTCCTGATGCCGGACCCGGACTCGGCTTTCATCGATCCCTTCCTGGAGATTCCGACGCTGGTGTTGATTTGCGACATCAAGGATCCGGTCACGCTAGAGCTCTATGGGCGAGATCCGCGCCATATCGCCATGAAGGCCGAGCGCTATCTCAACTCGACCGGAATCGGCGATGTCGCCTACTTCGGCCCCGAGGCGGAGTTTTTCGTTTTCGACGATGTACGCTTCAACCAGGCCGAGAATCACGCCTTCTACGAGGTGGATTCGGTCGAGGCGGCATGGAACATGGGCTCCGACGAGGGCCCCAACCTGGGCCACAAACTGCGTTACAAGGAGGGATATTTCCCGACGCCTCCGTCGGATACCCTCCAGGATATTCGCTCCGAGATGATGTTGACGATGCTGGACATGGATATTGAAACCGAGGTTCACCACCATGAAGTGGCTTGCGCCGGTCAGGGTGAAATCGATATCCGCTTCGACAAGCTCCTCGTAACGGCGGATAAGTTGATGAAGTACAAATACGTCGTGAAGAACGTCGCCCGCCGCCACGGCAAGACGGCCACCTTCATGCCCAAGCCTGTCTTCATGGATAACGGCACGGGGATGCACACCCACCAGAGCATCTGGAAGAAGGGAAAGAACCAGTTCTTCCAGGCGGGAACCTACGGCGACCTGAGTCAGACGGCGCTTTACTACATCGGCGGCCTGCTCAAACACGCTCCTGCGCTCCTGGCTTTCACCAACCCGACGACGAACAGCTACCGCCGGCTCGTTCCGGGCTATGAGGCCCCGATCAACCTCATGTACTCGTGCCGGAACCGGAGCGCCTGCGTGCGCATCCCGATGTATTCGCACAGCGAAAAAGCCAAGCGGGTCGAGCTTCGTTGCCCGGACCCCTCCTGCAACCCCTATATGGCGTTTTCGGCCATGCTCATGGCGGGTCTCGACGGTATCCAGAGCAAGACACTGCCGCCCGAGCCGGTCGATAAGAACCTCTACGATCTCGCTCCCGAGGAGAAGGCCGGCGTGAAGCAGACGCCGGGAAGCCTCCCCGAGGCGCTCGACGCCCTCGAGGCGGACCACGACTTCCTCCTCAAGGGAGACGTCTTCACGAAGGACGTGATCGAGAACTGGATCGAATACAAGCGCGAGGTCGAGGTGGACGCCGTGCGGCTTCGCCCGCACCCTCACGAGTTCGAGCTCTACTACGACATCTAGGAGCGCTTCTCGCTGACCAGCGGTCCCGCAGGCCAGCGCAAAGGTACTGAAGCCCCCGGATCGGAAGGTCCGGGGGCTTTTTATCGGTTTGAGTTTAAGTTTGATCTCGCCATGTCCATCGGCCGGCGCCGCACGGACGACTATTCTTCCTCGAGGGAAAAGGGAGAGGTTTCCTCCGCGACGAGCCCGGGGGAGAGGTTAAGCTTTTCGGGCACAATGATCGCGTGAACCTCGCAGGGCCCGTGGACGCCGGTGACAAGGGTGAGGCCGATGTCGGCCGATCGGCTGGGGCCGGTGATGAGGTTCACGCAGCTCGGCGACTCGCCGCTGCCCGCCAGCGCATCCCGGATGAGC
>JAVEPB010000220.1 GCA_030922375.1 bacterium
AGATCACCCCCATGTGAAATATCGCGTAGAACTCAGCAGGGCCAAACGCATACCGGCCCCCGCCCTCGGTCAACCAGGAAAGAGCCAGGTAGAGCGGGGCGCCGATAATCATGGCCCACCGCGTCACGGCGAACATATCGGAGCGGGCCAGATATTTCTTGAAGTGAATCGCCTGGAACCCCCAGATCAACGCCGAAATGACGATGAATGAATCCGCCCAGAGCGCGCTCTCCCCGCCCATCCGTTGGGAGAAAATGACAATCGTCCCCGCCATTGCCGTACCGAAACCCAGGGAACGGCGGGCGGTGATCCGCTCGCCCGGAAGAAGGGCGGCGGCGATCAGCATGAGCCAGATGGGCTGGGTGTAGAGGAGCACCGAAGCGCGGGCGGCCTGGGTGCCCGTCATCCCGACATACAGGAACAGAATGTAGGCGTTGTGGAGAACGCCGTTAAGGATGCGGTGCGCCCTTTCCGCCGCCGGTGTGGATAGTGTCGTTCGATCGGGCACCTTCATCAAAACCATCCACGCCGTCAGCGTCAGGGCGGAAACGGCGGCGCGGATCCAAATGAGCGCAAAGGGGCTCAGTCCGCCGTAGGCGGCCTTGATGACCGGCTGGGTCATTCCCCAGACCAACACCAACGCCAGGCTACCCGCGGCCAATTCGACTGCCCCGCCCCGCCCCGCCGCCCCGGAATCAGCGCCGGAATTGCTCAAGTTTTCTCTCCGGCGGGCGGCACACGCTCGCAGATTTCGATACGTACATTTCCGGGTCCCCGGACGAAGGCGATCGCCCTTCCTCCGATACCCGTCCGCTGAGAGGCCATCAGGATCTCCGCCCCCCGCGACTCCAGCCAGGCGGTGGTGGCGTCAACGTCATCAACGGCGAAACCCACATGGTCCAGACCCTCGACGAGGCTGGGCGCCCGCGAGTCGGGTGAATCGTCCTCCCTCATGCCGCGAATCCTGAGCGTACCGCCTCCAAGGCGAAAAATAGCGTAGGCCGCCCCCTTGTGGTCATCGATGTACTCGACGACCTCCAACCCGAATACACGTTCGAAATAATCGGTCAGCGCGCGTACGTCGCTGACGAGGAAATGGACGTGATCGAAATCAAACTCCACGCTACCTCCGCCACAATTCGGGAAATGGGCCGCACGGATATCTCAGGGGCAATTCTCTTTTCGAGCCCGGCATAGTACGCTGGTTGCTCGAATCACCCAAACGAACCCACTCGATTTCCTTCACTTTTTTCAACTCTTGAAAGGAACCACCATGGCGAGACCCAAGATCATCGGAACCGAACACTGGACCCATCACAATGGCGCCGACCTGTTCGTATGGAGAAAGCGCCGCAAGGGGCTCCGAAAACCCGCCGGATCGGTCATCCTCGTGCACGGCTCCTCGATGGCATCCACCCCCTCGTTCGACCTCGAAGTCCCGGGGCGGCCCGGTCACTCCCTGATGGATTACCTCGCCGAGCGTGGCTACGACACATGGTGCATGGACCACGAGGGCTACGGACGTTCGACCAAGGACAGAAAGGTTCACGCCGGAATCAAGCGGGGAGCCGAAGATCTTTTGGCCACGGCAAAATACATCCGCAAGATCTCGGGCGCGAAATCCTTTCTGATGTACGGGATTTCCTCGGGCGCTCTCCGCGCCGCCCTTTTCGCACAGAAATATCCCCAGTTCGTCAAACGTGTCGTACTCGACGCCTTTGTGTGGACGGGAAAGGGGAGCCCCACGCTGAAAGACAGAGCCAAGCGCTTCGCCAAGGCCAAGGGCACCGATCGGCGGCCCATTCACTCCAAATTCATCCGGACCATTTTCAGCCGCGACAAACACGCGAAAGCCGCATACCCGGACGTGGTCAAGGCGTTCGCCGAGGCTTGCTGCGATCTCGACGACTCGGTGCCGAACGGCACCTACATCGACATGACCCGGCGGCTGCCGGTGGTCAACCCGCGCAAGCTGACCGTTCCGGTTTTGATCACGCGCGGGGAGTGGGACGGCATCGCCTCCTACGAAGACCTGATGGAATTCTTCCACTTGCTCCCGAATCCGGACAAGCAATTCGCCGTCATGCCCGGCATCTCGCACGCCAGCCTCCAGATGAAAAATTTCCAGATTGTTTTCCATCTGATCGAGCGCTTTTTCAGCCAGCCGGAGCCCATCTACAAAGGCTAGCGGGCGGGCTATTTGCTTGATTCGGAAGCCCAGTGGGGATAAATTAAAAGCAAGCTCAACCGGGAAATACCGTATATCGAAGACGCAAATCCCGCTGGGCGGCGGGCTGAGAGAGTTCGCCCGCCTCCGGGTTTGCGCCATTTCGAGGATTTATTTCTATTCTATAAGGGAGATCCAATGGACACTCAGGACTGGTATTCCGTCAAAGAGTTCGCGCCTGGCAGCTATCAAATCACCGAAGGCGGGCGGTTCAAAATGTTCCTGCTGGTGGGAGACGAAAAAGCCGTCTCCCTTGACAGCGGCATCGGCGTCGGAAACCTGCGCCGGCTCTGCGAGAGCATCACCGACCGGCCCATCGACCATATACTCACCCACACGCACTGGGATCACATCGGCGCCTCTCACCTCTGGGACAAAGTGGGGGTTCATCCCGCCGGAAAAGACCGCCTCGCCCCGGACCTTTCCAAGAACACCCAGGGATTCGTGAAAATGTGGACCTCAAGCGGAAACTCGTTTCCGGACTGGTTCGACCCGGAGAAGTACACCATCCCGCCGGCCACCTTCGGCTGGACCCTCCAGGAGGGCGACACCGTCGACCTCGGCGGGCGGAAACTCCGGATATACGACACGCCGGGCCACTCTCCGTGCAGCATTTCCCTTTACGACGAGCGGGAGAAAATCCTGGTTTCGGGCGATCTCATCCGGTGCGAGGAGTATCTATTCCTCCAGGTGCCCACCGCCGTGCTCTCCGACTACCCGCCCTCGCTCAGGAAGATGGAAAAGCTAGCCAACGAAGTCGAGATCAGATGGATCACCTCGGGCCACACCGAGCCCTACGGCGACCCCTCGATCATCGGGGAGCTCGCCCTGCAGATGGAGGAACTCGAGGCCGGAAAGCATGACCCGCCCAAGAAGGTGGACGGCGGAAACTGGGGCGAGGTGGACGAATACGAATTCCCGCGCGCCAAGGTCTGGATACAGGACAACGCCCGGAAATAGACCGGCGGCAAGTCCCCACCTCTCACCGGGAGGAAGCGCATGGATACGCAAAACTGGTACGACGTTCAAGAGTTCGCGCCGGACACCTACCAGGTCACCGAAGCCGGCCGGTGGAACATGTTTCTTTTCGTCGGCGGGGAGAAGGCCCTCGCCCTCGACGGCGGGATCGGGGTCGGCAGTTTTCGCAAATTATGCGAGAGCATCACCGACCTTCCGATCGATCACGTCCTCACGCATACCCATTGGGATCACGTCGGCGCGATTCATGAATGGGATTCCGTCGGCGTCCACCCCAACGGCAAGGAAAAACTCGCGGGCGACTATTCGGCCGGGTGCAAGGATTTCGTGGAAAACTGGAAAGGAAGGCCCTTCCCCGAGGGTTTCGACCCCGTTACTTTCACGATCCCGCCCGGCCGGTTCGGCCGGAAGGTCAAGGAGGGCGACGCAATCGACCTCGGCGGCCGCACCCTCCGCGTTTGGGACACGCCGGGCCACTCCCCGTGCAGCATCTCCCTATACGAGGACCGGGAGGGCGTTCTCATCACAGGCGATCTGGTCAAACCGGGCCAGCCCCTCTTCATCCAGGTGCCGACGGCGGTTTTCTCCGACTACGGCCCCTCGCTACGCGTCCTCGAGCGAATCGCCGCCGAAAATGAGGTGAACTGGGTTTGTTCGGGCCACACCGAGCCGCACCCGGATCCCTCCGTCATCGGCCGGATGGCCGCCTTCGTCGAGGAGGCCTGGGCCGGGAAGCACGAGCCCCCGAAAAAGGTCGAGGCGGGCAAATGGGGCATCGTGGACGAGTACGAGGGATCGGGCGTCAAGGTCTGGACGAACGACAACGCGAGGCGGTAATTCACCCAGGGATCGGAGCCGAATGACCACCCCCGATATCATCTGGCGGCCCAACGAGGATTTTCTCGAAAACAGCCACATCGCCCGGCTGATGAAAAAAACCGGCGCGGCGGATTACAGGGAATTCCTCGCCTGGTCGGTCGAGGACATCCGCCGCTT
>JAVEPB010000221.1 GCA_030922375.1 bacterium
AGGGGGGCCTTGATCGGTGTGGCCTCTCCTTCTCGCCGTGCGCTGGGGGGGAAAGAATCCTTCGCCTTTTTGCGAAACTTGCTCGAAGGAAAAACAGTCAAACTCGAGGTAGACAAAAAACTGGTGGATACATACGGGCAAACGAGGTACTACGTTTATCTTAACGACGGGACCATGGTAAATGCGCTGATCCTGCTACGCGGGTTTGGCCGGGCGGTTATCAAGCATCCAAACGTTCGTTACCGGAAAAAACTTCTGGAAGCCGAGAAATTCGCCAAATCGTTCAAGCGGGGAATTTGGGGCGATTCATTTCGCAAACCGGACGAAGACGATTTTTCTAAAGATGAAGACCCTTTCGACCGCTCTCCCCTCTTCCGTCCGCGGCGACGGCGGCGGCGGAGATACTAATTCAAATTTGTGCTCCTAAATTTCAAATAAACCGGAGAATCCTACATCGGCCCTATAGTCGATTCCGCTAGGATGATTTCCCCTCTCCGCCCGGCAACTCCTTACCGCCTCCCACAGTATCCGGCATGCCCATGAGCGGACGAAGAAGGTCCAGCGGCAGCGGAAATACGATGGTGGAATTGTTTTCCGTCGCCACCTCGGAGGGGGTCTGAAGAAAGCGGAGCTGAAGCGCCCCCGGCGCCGCTCCTATTATCTGGGCGGCCTCAGCGAGGCGCGCACTGGCCTGGAACTCGCCCTCGGCATGTATCACCTTGGCCCGCCGCTCTCTTTCGGCCTCGGCCTGGCGCGCGATGGCCCTTTGCATCTCCGAGGGCAAGTCCACATGTTTAACCTCGACATTAGTCACCTTTATGCCCCAAGCATCGGTGGCTTGATCGAGAAGCTCCTGCAGTTGGGCGTTGATTTTCTCGCGCTCCGAGAGAAGGTCGTCAAGCTCCATTTGCCCAAGAACACTTCGCAAGGTTGTCTGGCTCAATTGCCCGGTGGCATACAAGAAATCCTCCACCTCGATAACCGCATGTTGGGGGTTCAGAACCCGAAAATACACAACAGCGTTGACCTTTACGGACACATTGTCTTTGGTGATGATATCCTGAGCCGGGACATCCATCGTCACCAGGCGAAGACTGATCCGAACCGACCGATCGATTATCGGAAGCACGATAATCAGGCCGGGTCCCTTCGTACGGTAGTATCTCCCCAATCGGAAAATTACACCCCTCTCGTATTCGTTAAGCACCCGAATCGCGCTAAATAAAAATAGACCCACAATCGCAACAGAGACGATTAAGGTATAGCTCATTTCTGTCCATCCTCCCTGGAAACGTGGAGCCTGAGACCATCGATTGAAACAACTCGAACTTTTTCGCCCTGTTGAATCGCCTCATCCGAATCCGCCGTCCAGAGCTCTCCGCGAACAAATATTTTCATTTGTTCCTCATTGGCGGAACGCACAACGCCTATTTGGTCGATCATTCCTTCCACCCCGCTCACAGGCCGCGTTTGCTGAACCCTGAAACCCAAACCGACAATCCAAACGAAAAATATTGCGGTTCCGGCCACGGCGGGCAGAATCACGGTAAGGCTGATTTGAAGGTAAGGCTCGGGCGAATCGATCAACATGACCGAACCCAGCGTCATCGCCACGACTCCGCCTATCGTCAACCCCCCGTAGCTCACAACCTTAATTTCGAGCAGGAACATGATAACGGCCAGTCCCATCAAAAGGAGGCCCACATAGTTGATCGGAAGAACTTTCATCGCATAAAGCGCAAGAAGAATACTGATGGCCCCCACCACGCCGGGCAAGATATTCCCGGGGTTTGAAAGCTCGAAGAAAAGACCATACATCCCTAGCAACATGAGAATATAGGCAATATTGGGATCACTCAAAAGTGAGAGCACTTTATCCCGCCAGCTGCGCTCCAAGGCCACCATTTGCGCACCTCGGGTGGAAAGGGTTAATTCCTGGCCCGAGGCGAGTTTAATCTTGCGCCCGTCCAGGGCAAGCAGAAGTGATTTTACGTTCACCGCCACGAGATCAATTACCTTGAGTTTCAAGGCTTCAGCCTCGTCCACGGAAATGGCCTCGCGTACCGCACTCTCCGCCCATTCAGCATTTCGGCCAGTTCGGGTGGCGACGGACCGGGCAAAGGCGGCCACATCATTCATCGCCTTTTTCCGCATGTCGCCCTGAATTTGGCTCCCGCCGCCCCCGACAGGGCTGGCCGCGCCGATATTCGTCCCTGGCGCCATGGCAGCGATGTGGGCCGACATTGTGATGAAAGTTCCAGCGGAGGCGGCCCGGGCTCCACCAGGAGCAACAAACACGGCCACGGGAATCTCGGAGGCGAATATCGCCTTAACAATGGCCCGCGTACTCGAAACCAGGCCGCCCGGCGTATCCAACCGGATGACGAGAAGCTGCGCTCCGCGCTTCCTGGCCTCTTCCAAACCGTAATTTACGTAGGAGGTCGAACCGGGTGAAATGGCGTCTTCCACATCGATAACGAGGACAGGTCCCTTGCCTTGGGCAAGGAGGGCATGGACACTCAAAAACCCCCAGAGGGCCAAACCCGCAAGGAAAAGTGAGCCGTAGAGTCCCCGTCTTTTTTTTGTCCTCGGGCGGCTTCCAGACATAGGAACACCCTCATGAACTTCCGGCGGCGGGGGAGGAAGTAAATCCAGTCATCGCTGAAAGTCTAGCACAAAGAAGGCCCACCACAGGAATACCCCTGTCTCTCCCGGACTTTCCCCTAAATTCTCCCGGACCTCTCATCCTTTCTCCGAGAGAGCAAGAAGGATCTCGTCCACAATCCCCACCGCGGCTTCAATCTGCGCCTCATCGGTGACAAGCGGCGGCATGAAAGCCAGTACATTTTTGTAGTGCCCGCCAGGATAGAGGAAAAGGCCCTTTTTCACGGCCATTTCGCTCGCCTCCCTGGCGATTGGCAAGGGCTCCCGCGTCTGGCGGTCCGAGACAAGCTCCGCGGCCAGCATGAGCCCCCGGCCGCGAACCTCGCCCACCACGGGATGCCGCTCGGCCAGTTCTCCGAGACGCTCAAGAAAATAGCCCCCCATCCGCTCGGCCCGCTCGGCCAGATTCTCATCTTCGTAGACCGCGATGGAGGCGAGCCCGGCTGCGCAGGACAAAATATTGCCAGCATATGTGCCCGTCTCGCTTCCTGGTGGAGAGGCATCGGCAATCTCCGATTTGGCCACGCAGGCCGAAAGGGGCAGCCCCCCCGAAAGGGATTTTCCCATGACGATCAGATCGGGCTCCACCCCTTCTTCGTGCTGGTAGGCGAACATCCTTCCCGTCCGCGCAAAACCGCTCATCACCTCGTCACAGATGAACAAAACCCCGTAGCGGTCGCAGAGTTCCCGGAGAGCGCGGAGAAAACCCAGGGGCGCCGGAATCATCCCTCCGTTTCCCTGGACGGGTTCAATCATGATAGCGGCCACCTCGCCCCACCCGCTCGCCGGATTTTTCAGAAACTCCTCGATATAGTCGATCGTCCCCTCGACGCAATCATTCGGGCTTCGGCCGAAGGGATTCCGATAAGGATAGGGATAGGGAACATGGTGCGCTCCCGGAACGAGCGCCCCCAGCCCCTCGCGCTGGGTCTTCCGGCCCATGAAAGGAAGGGCCCCGAGGGAGCGACCGTGGAATCCGCCCGTAAACCCCACGATTTCTTGCCGCCCGGTGGCCCGGCGAGCGAGTTTGATCGCGGTCTCAACGGCCTCGCCGCCCGAGGCGCCGAAGAGAATTTTCTTGGGCGCCGCCCCGCCCACCAGCGAGAGCACTTTTTCCTCGAGGTCGAGGCGAATCTTCGAGCCCAGCGACATGGCCTGATGCAGTTTCCCGGCCTGCTCCCGCACGGCCTCGACGACACCCGGATGACAGTGGCCCGCGTTGAGCGAACCGAATCCGGACACAAAATCGAGAAAAATATTCCCGTCAACATCCTCGACCTCGGCGCCCAGGGCACGCTCAATCATCACTGTGTCCGGGGTCATCCCCGACGACAAACCCGCCTTTGCCTCATAGCGGCCGAGCCGCTCGAGCTGCTCACGGGTTTTCGGGCCAGGGTGGGGCACTCGCATCCAGGGTGCTTTCATCGGTTGAACTCCCTCGCTAAATAAATCAAGCAGATGAAATTGCGAAAATAAAAAAATTCGCTTCATGATGCCGCTCATTCTATTGTATCACCGCCGGGAAGCGGTGCTGGCGGCCGCGATATTTTCTTTCATCTTCCCATCAGCGCCAGTCCCCGTTGAGCGGAGACCTCGAGGCTGGCCGCCTGATTGTGCCTCCAGGCGAGCATTCTCGCTTTTATTATAAACGAGAAAGAAACCCGAACGGCCCCGGCGGCTCCCCAACAGGAAAGGGCCTAAACCCTTTTCTCCGGGCCAAATTCGGACATCTCCCGCCCCCCGTTCCACCGGGTTCGATGCCCCGCCCGATGAGCTTGCCGCGGGGAAAAACGGGAAATCGTTGCGGGGCGGAGCGGGCTCTGCCATAATCCCCTCGCTTTCAGACAGTTACGCTGGAATTTCTTTCTTACGGATGAATCATGGAAAATAACTGCTGGTTTCAGTGCATCAACGAGGATTGCGGGGCCACCTATTCGGTCTTCGACGCCATCTACCGGTGCAGAGACTGCGGTCAACTTCTCGAAGTGGTCCACGACATCGACTCACTCAGAACCCAAAGCGCCTCGGAATGGCGTCACCTGTTCGATGATCGCTACAAGCGAAATATATGGCCCTACGGCAGCGGCGTTTGGGGAAAGAAAGAGTGGGTCATGCCTCTCGTGGAGGATGACAACATCATCTCCTTCTACGAAGGGGGAACCAACCTTTTTTGGGCCAATCGCCTGAGCCGGGAGCTGGGAGTCAGCGAGATTTGGATAAAACAGTGCGGCAACAGTCACACCGGGTCGTTCAAGGATTTGGGAATGACCGTCCTCGTATCCGCCGCCCGGCAAATGATCGCCGACGGCAGGAAAATTCGCGCCATCGCCTGCGCCTCGACCGGAGACACATCGGCGGCCCTGGCCGCCTATTGCGCGGCGGCCGACATTCCTTCGATTGTCTTTTTGCCCCGGGACAAAGTCTCAACGGCCCAGCTTATTCAACCCATCGCCAACGGCGCCACCGTCATGTCGCTGGACACCGATTTCGACGGTTGCATGAAGATCGTGCAAAAGGTGGCGGAGGATCAAGGCATCTACTTGGCGAACAGCATGAATTCGCTCCGCCTCGAAGGGCAAAAGACGATCAGCATCGAGCTTGCCCAGCAGTTCGACTGGGAATTGCCCGACGTCATTATTATCCCCGGAGGAAACCTGGGGAACGTGAGCGCACTCGGAAAAGGATTTTTGATGATGCGGGATTTGGGGCTGATCGATCACCTGCCCCGAATCGTCTGCGCCCAGGCGGAAAATGCGAATCCACTCTACCGGAGCTACCTTACGGGATTTAAGGAATACGAGCCTATCGAGGCGAAGACGACCCTCGCCAGCGCTATCCAGATCGGAAATCCGGTGAGCGTTGAACGCGCCGTCCGAATCCTGAAACAATTCAAGGGAGTGGTGGAGCAGGCCTCTGAGGAGGAGCTTGCAAACGCATCGGCCCAGGCCGATCGGACAGGCATGTATAACTGCCCGCATACCGGCGTGGCGCTTGCGGTTCTGCAAAAACTTATTTCCCGCGGCGAAGTGGGCGCCCGCGACCGCGTTGCGGTCATCTCCACGGCGCACGGGCTGAAATTCACGGAATTCAAAATTCGATACCACGAAAGGAATATCGAGGGCCTGGAGGCGCGTTACGCCAACTCGACCATCGAGCTTCCCGATGATGTCGGTGCAGTGCAAGAGGCGGTCGAAAAGCAACTCGATTCGATATCTGTTACCTAAATACTCCATAAACTCAGGAATTCTAATGAGCGAACCATCGAAAAACCCGAGAATAACGGAACCCTCCGCCGACGGAAATAAACCCGGGCGCCGGAACGCGGAAAACTCTCTTCCCGCACCGATATTTCAGACCGCGACTTTCACCTTCGACAGTGCGGCCGAACTTGCCGCGTTTCACGACGGGGAGAGCGAAGGATATTTTTATACCCGCTACGGAAACCCCACTTTATCCGCTGCCGAATCACGTCTTTCCAGGCTCGAGGGGGCCGAGGCCTCTCTCCTCTATGCAAGCGGCATGGCCGCCGTCTCATCGGTGTTTTGGGCGCTCCTCGGCCCGGGGGCAAGACTCATCCTCCTTGGCGAGACCTACCGTCACACGAGAGATTTTGCCGAATCCCTTCTCTCCCGCTACAAGGTGGATGTCGAGATACTGCCGGAGAACACCATCGACGCCCTCGAAAAAGTCGATGAAGGTCCGGTTCGCGTACTGTTCGCCGAAATTCCGTCGAACCCCACCATGCGGGTTCCCGAGCTGGAACGGCTCGCGGAATGGGCCCAGAATCGCGGCGCAAAACTGGTTGTGGACTCCACGATAGCCTCGCCCGTTCTCTTCCGGCCCCTCGAACACGGAGCAGACCTCGTCGTTCATAGCGCCACGAAATTTCTCGGAGGTCACAACGACTTGCTTGCCGGCGCTGTCTCCGGCTCCCGGCCTTTCATCGACGCCCTGGTCGAGCAACAAGCCATGTTGGGAGCGGTGATCAGCCCTCATACGGCATTTCTTCTCGACCGGGGAATGAAAACCCTCGGAGTCCGGGTGGAGCGGCAATCCGAGACGGCGCTTCGTCTCGCCGAATTTCTCAGAGAACAAAAACAGATCAAGTGCGTCCATTACCCTGGCCTCGAATCGCACCCCGACCATGAAACCGCCCGGAAGATCATGAGGGCGTTCGGCGGCTTACTCAGTTTCGAGCTTAACGGAGGCCCCGAGGCCGCGGACCGGCTGGTCGATTCACTCAGGATACCTGTGCTGGCGGCTGGATTCGGCGGCACCGAGAGCCAGGCCGAGCACCACCCCCGGATGGCCTATGCCGACCTCGGCCTTGAGGGTGCACAGGCCAGAGGAGTAGTTCCCGGTCTTATCCGTTATTCTGTCGGGTTGGAGAATTTCGAAGCGCTACGGGATGACTTGGCGGAGGGATTAAGGATAATTGACTAATTTCGTCTCGCGGGCTACCCCTTTTTCCTTTTCCGCGACTTCATTTTGACGACCAGCCAACGGGTTCTCACCCACATTTTCCTTCTCTTCCAGCAGCCTGATTTCACCAATATGCGAGTAAATCCCCGGTTATCGCTCGAGAGGACCTCGACCAGCGTGCCGGGAGGAAGCTTATAGGGGAATCGCTTTCCACGAGGTTTACGGTAACCTCCGGCGTAATTCAGGGGAAGACCGCGGTATGAGGCCCGCACAAATAGAGATTTCCCGATAGGATGGCCGCCGCCCATCAACTTCCTGCCGCCACCCGCGCCACTCACCGCGGATTTCGACGTCGATCGGGAGGATTTTCTCGATTTTACGGAAGACTTTGCCGGGCCGAATTCCCTTTGTTTCTTGACTCTGGAGGCGATATCGCGAAGCTGAAGCTGAACTTCGTTTATTGATCTTCCGTGATTTTGCAAAATTTGGGTATGGGCGAGGAGCTGTTTACGGACAAACTCGACCTTGGCATTGGATTCCTTGGTGTCTTTTTCGTACCTGCTTGTCTGGACAATATATCCGCAACCGGAAAGGAGAATTGATGCCGCCGCGAGGCATACCCCCCCTCTCACGCATCCTCCAACCGAATCCAATAATCTCAACACCGAAATTCCCATGCGCCTCATCATACGGGATACCACCCTTCGATGGGCGGCATCACGACCAATTCGCTCTCTAATGATTCCACGCCCTCAAAAGAGTTGGCAATGCTCTCCGACAGGTCCTTTTCATCCTCACTGTTAACGCGTCCGCGTAAAACTAGGCACCCGGCGGCGGAGCATTCCACGGAAATTCCGCTGGCGTCGATACGGTCATCCGTCATCAGCGCCGCCTTTACCTTTTGCGCGAACGAAAGGTTTCGGAGATTCTCGGACGAAGCCGGCGCGTTTTGGGCAAGTTGTTCGCGCTTCATGATATTGACGAGCATCCGGACGGCGGCTTCTTCCTCGAAATAGCCGGTATTGAGAACAACATCAAAATCGCCCGGATCACCCCAACGAGCATTAAAGAAATAACGCGTATACGACTTTCTCTCCTGATCGTTGTGGCGGATAAACTCCTCCGCCATCGCTCCGCTGATTCCTTCGTTATCGGTAAGATGTTTTCGCCGGACATCATCGGGGGCGACGATTCGGCTCCGAAATACCCCGGGGATGCCAGCGAGAAGAGAATTTCCGCCCCGGCCCAGGATGACGTAATTGTCGCTAAGGGCGCACTCGTAAACAATCGCCCTCATGATATCGAGATAGACCAGCTGGCGATCCCTGAAAAACCTATCCACGAAGCCGGGACTTCGCTCGTCCACCCGCTCGAGTTCGGCGCGCACATAACCATAGGAGCGGGCGGCCTCGGCGAAAGTTTCTATATCAAGGAGTTCCCAACCCAACTCATCCGCCACCTTTTTTCCGATGACGTCCCCGCCACTACCTAGTTCCCGAGATATCGTCAACACGCCCATCGAAAGTCTCTCCCGGTGGAATTTGATTCAATCGGGCGACCTGAAAGTTTCTAGCCGGTTTTCGGCTTTCGATCATGGAATCCATTGTCTTCCGCATGGTCGTACACCCACTCAATAAGGTCAAGGCAAGGATTCACAAAACCATTATCGATCGAATCATTCTATACCCTCCACTGAAGCACCGCCTATCGGCTGGCTCTTTTGAATTTATCCAACTGAACCCTATAGTAACGGTTGCTGGGCTCCAGTTCTATGGCTCGCTGAATGAGGGGTATCGATTTCACGGGCTGCTTATTCCTGAAATATAGCTCCGCCAAAGTATCCAAATAGGGGGGTGTATCCGGGCGAATTTCCAAAGAGCGCTTCGAGAGTTCTATGCCGCGCTCAAGATTCTTTCCATCCACGACATGAAACCACGCCAGCCGGTTCAATGCCGGGGCCGAATTGGGTTCAACTTTCAACACTTCTCTAAAATGTTCCTTTGACTCCTTGGCCTTTCCGCTCTCCCATAGCAGCATTCCCAATTCAAGCAGAATTTCCTTGGATTTCGGATGCTTTTTTCGCATTTTCAAAAGCAACCGATATGCCTCATCCGGGCGTCCACGCGCCCTCTCAAGGCGGGCTATCCGGACCAGCATTTCCAGATTCGATGGATGGAGCGCAGCAGCGCGGCGATAGAGAACAACCGCTTCCTTGTATCTCCGCCCGGCTTCGAGCAAAGCCCCAAGGCGGGAATAGGCGTCCAGCCAATCAGGGGCCAAAACAATCACTTTTTTGTATGCATCTATAGCGCCGTCTCGATTCGATATTTCCGTCAGGGCCGACCCTAACTGAAAGTACAGGCGGGGTTCCTCGGACATCATTGAAATTCCTTTTCGAAGAATCTTCGCCGCCTGGACGGGTTTCTTTCCGCCGAGGAGATCTTCGGCCTCACTCAGCAGCGCGTCGAGGGAGGGAATTTTTTTCACTTCTCCCGGCGCCTGCTTTCCTTCTCCCAGGCGAACCCTGACCTTCTCCAACCGCCGCCGGAGAACAACATCCGCAGGATCGAAGCGAATGGCCTCCGCATAGGCGAATGCGGCTTTTTGAAAACTTTCCGCGCGAGCATACAAATCGCCCAAAAGAACCCGGCCCTCGATATGGTCAGGGGTCTTTTTCAATAAATTCACCAGCTGAGCGATTGCATCGTCGGACCGGCCCAGCCGCGCGAAATTTTTCGCCAGCCGAAACCGCGCCACGGGTGTTTTCACGCCCTCCACCTTCGCCGCTTTTACCAACTGGGTCACCGCCATGGGAAAATTCCCGTTTCTTTCATAACGAATTGCCTTTTCGAGGAGTTCTTCTTGAACGTCATCATCTTTTTCAGACTCGGCACCAGCAGAGGAATAATCCATAGTAGGAATCAAACGACCGAACTGACTGAGGCGGTCTTCAATAGCCTGTAGATAGAGGGGAACCTTTTGGATAGCCAAAGGCGCACCCGCACCCGCCAAAAAGAGGATAAATATACCGACCACCAGTTTTTTCCGATTGTGGTTGCCCGCTGGGTCCTGCGGCGGATCGGGTCTTGAGTCCGGCATCTTCAAGACGCCTTCGAGACAGGCTTTGGGGCTAATTTGAACCCGAAGGGCTTGAATATCTCCCCGATGGTGGCATCCAGGCCTCAGATCCAATTTATCCACGGCGACGAGATCGCCTTCGCTAGATCCATGGTGGACCAACTCCTCGACGGAAATTCTTCCTTCGGCTTGAGCGGATGAGCCCAATTCAAGGCGTCCGCTTCCCTCGATTTCGCCCTCGAACCGGCCGTCCAGGAGGAATTTTCCGGCAAAGCGCAACGAACCTTCCAGGCGCACGGAATCGCCCGCGAAGGATAAATCCGCTTCAGGTCTAATGGGCAAATCCGGAGATGACATGGACGTCTCAAACGTTAGAGAATCATTGACAAGGCCCCTTGAAACAGATTCCCTGTAAGCAGAGCCCTCGGGGTAGGATACCTTTTATACGAACGCCCCATCAGGACATCATACTCTTGTTTCGGATGAAAAAAACGGGCCTTTATTTGCTGTTTTTTCGGTGCACCCAATAAACGTGGTGATCCCAGCCATCCTCGAGAATCAACCGCTCCTGCCCAGGCGGCAAAAACCATGATTTTTTCGGTAATCCCTTCGAAACTTCTCTAAAATTCGAGGCAGCGCTTCCTCTTTCGCCCAGGAGGCCAAGCCGTCTCATGGTGCTTTCGACAGCCTTTTTACCGTCAAAGTCCTTCCACGAGGAAACAAAGTAGACCCGGTAGGTCCTGCCTGCGGGAAGAAGCCTCGCGGAGAAATGGGAAACCTTTCCGGGGACCACCAAAGCGGGCTGACCCGGCCCATTTCCGGAGGAGAAAACTTCCTCGGTCTCCCCGCGGCTGTCCACCGAAAATCCATAGATATACCTGGGAGCGGGTACACCGATGCGGCCAACAAGTAAATCTTTCGGCCCTACCACCTCACCGCCGATTAACTGGGTACGCCGCCCCGCGAGGTCGATTTGCTCCATGGCCACCTCGAAAGCCAAATCCGCCCATCTGTCGGGATACCTCGGCCGGGTGTGAGGCCGGGGTGGGAGCCAGACAGAGAGCCAAGCATCAGGCACATTTTTCCTCGGTTGATTCCCCCTCGCCAACGCCAGATAAGGCCTCGACTCCTCCACCCGCTCGGGGAGACCAAAAATATGCTCAAAGCCCCTTCTAAAATAAATGGTCTCGGGAGGGCTGTTCATCACAACCGCCCCCCAGACGCGGATCCGGTCGGTGCCCAGCGAATAGGCGCCAAACACAGCGGCATCCGCTCCGAGCATCGACGCCGCATAAACGGCCGAACTTTCTCCGTAAGCCCCCTTTTTCAATTTCGGCCATAAGCCTCGAACGGGATGATCGTCATCCAACTGTTTATTCAGATTTATTCGAATGGATTGGGGCGATTCGCCTTCCGCCTTTCTCAGGGCCACCTCCTCGTCCAGCCGCCCGAACACACCCGTCCAACCGGTGGCTGGAGTCACCCTGGCCACGGACAGCCCCGTCTCCTGCCAGGAGAGGCCGTCTCCCCCATCGACAATATGAAAAGTCCCGGATCGCTCCAGCGCCTCCCGAATCGCGCCCTCGATTTTTCGGCTGAATTCCGTTCGGAGTCCGGTCCGCGCTTCGGGAAAAGCGACTACAACAATGCGGAGAGGGGTCGCCGAAGCAAGCTTGGAATCCCTGTCCCGAGAATATGCCAGGTTCGGATTCAGCTTTATCCGGTTTTTTTTAACTTCGCTCTCAAGGACGGCGACCATTCTCCGGCCGAACGCCGCGAGCGATTTTTCTCCCTCCAAGGCATCGCGCCACGGAACAGGAACATATCCACTACAGGCGGTCAGAGCGGACAGAAGAACAAACAGAAAGGAATGAAAGATAATCGGTTTCAATCGAATTAACTTTCCTCCCACTTGAGCCGGGCGGCGTCGATGTCCGCCAGAGACTTCAAAAGGGGAGTCAGGCTGTCGAGCGAAATCATATTAGGTCCATCTGAGAGCGCCTCGTCCGGATGTGGATGGCACTCGATAAAAAATGCGTCCACACCGACACCAGCGGCGGCTCTGGCCAAGGGCCCCACCATCCGGCGATCACCGTCGCTCCTATCGCCTAGGCCGCCGGGGGCCTGGACGCTATGGGTAGCATCAAAAACAATCGGGCATCCCGTCTCGCGCATCAAGACCAGAGAGCGCATATCGCAAATTAAATTATGATACCCAAATGACGAGCCCCGCTCGGTCAACAATATTTGCCGGCATCCCGCCTCACGCAATTTCTCAACCACGTTCCCCATATCTTGGGGAGCGAGGAACTGACCTTTTTTCACATTCACCGGTTTTCCTGTTCGTCCGGCGGCTTGAAGTAAATCCGTTTGCCTGCATAAAAAAGCCGGTATCTGAAGCGCATCGAGGACTTCCGAAGACGGCCCAGCCTCACCGGGTGAGTGAATGTCCGAAAGTACCGGAAGCCCGCTGGCCTCTCGAACCGCGGCCAGTATATCGAGCCCTTTCGAAAGGCCCGGTCCTCGGGGCGATGAAACCGAGCTGCGGTTGGCTTTGTCGTAGGAGGATTTGAATACGGCCTTCATCCCCGTGGCCTCTGAGGCCTCACGAATGGCGGCGGCGCACTCCAAGGCAAGGGATTCGCTCTCGAGAACACAAGGCCCGGCGATCA
>JAVEPB010000222.1 GCA_030922375.1 bacterium
ATTGAGCTGGACTAGGTCTGCCGATCCTTCCTCGAATGCCGATTTGATTACTGACAGGATTGTTTCCCGTGACAGATTGAGTCGGCTTTTTTGCCCGATGGCACGCAAAAATAGGTTTAGGCAGTAGCCGTCTATACAGGCGTTTTCCGAAACCGGGGACCTTTTTTTCATTTGTTCTCGAACGAAATTGGGTAGCGGGACGATGCCGACCTCGATCTCTTTCCCCCTGGAGTGGAGCTTTAGAACCTCTCCACTCAGTTTGAGCTGTGGGCGGTCTTCGCCGGGTTCCTTGATCGGGACTTTGACGATAAAATTTTCTGCCAGAGACAGTGCAATCTCTTCGCCGGGCCGTCCGTCACAGTACCCGCAGATCACTTCCGAAACGGTGCGGACATCTTCCGGGATAATCAATCCATTGTTAATTAAATCCAGTTTGAGTTGGCCGTAGCTCTCCATAATACTTTTATTCGAGATTCGCGTGCCGTTACAGTCGGTCAAGAAGTTTTTGGTGAATTCCAGAAAATCCTCCGGAAGACATGATCAAGACCACGTCCTTCGGGCGGCATTCAGCGGCTATTTCTCCCACTATGGCATCCACTTCAGGGATGAAATACGCGTCGCCTCCGTTCTGGTTGATGTTTTCGATCACCCGTTTTGGGTCCAGCCGCTCTTCGGGCTTTATTTTGTCCGGCGCGAAGAGTCCCGCGAGGATCACCCGGTTGGCTGCGGCGAAGCATTCGGGCAGTTTATTCTCAAACACCTTCCGCCTGGACGTTGCGGAGCGCGGCTCGAATACGGCCCATATTCTGTGCCCGGGATACGCTTCCCGCACGGCTTCTAGGGTACGCCGGATAGCTGTTGGGTGATGTGCAAAATCGTCGATTACCGTGACCCCGTTTTTGACACCCACTATTTCCTGCCGCCGTTTGATTCCCTGGAAGTCCGTAAATGCTTTTTCGATTTCTCCCGCGGTAAGGCCCAGTTTAAGCCCCATCGCCGCCACCGCTACCGCATTTTCTATGTTGTGCCGCCCAATCATCGGGAGCCGGAAAGTTCCAGCGGTTTTGCCCTGATGACATAAGGTAAAGTGTCCGCTGCCTCCCTCGAAGCGATAACCATCCGCCGACCAGTCGGCACCTGAGGAAAACCCGTAGGTTTCCACCGTGCATGTGGCGCCGGCGAGAACTTCCCGGGCATGTCGGTCCGAAAATTCTACCAGCAAGAACCCTTCAGGATCGATGGTTTCTATGTATTTCCGGAACGAGCCTTTGATGTGGTCAATATCCCGATAAATATCGGCGTGATCAAATTCGATACCTGTGAGTATCGACGCAAACGGTTGGTAGTGAAGAAACTTGGGCCCTTTATCGAAAAAAGCGGTGTCGTACTCATCTCCTTCTGTTACAAAAAAATTGCCTTGCGGAATGGCGTGATTGCTATCAAAATTTTTTATCCATCCCCCGACCATGAAACCGGGGCGGTGTCCGGAGGAATATAACATCCAGCTTAACAGTGCGGTGGTGGATGTCTTTCCGTGCGTTCCGGTGACGACTAGCGACTTTCGTTTTTCTAGAAAGAACCTTCTCAAGGCCTCAGGAAGAGAGGTGTAGGGAAGACCCTTTTCCTGAACTGCTAGAACCTCTTCGTTATCTTTCGATACAGCGTTGCCGATGACAACCAGGTCGATATCA
>JAVEPB010000223.1 GCA_030922375.1 bacterium
ATCTGTGTCCCGATACCGGGCGCTACAAACACCGGCTCTGGTGTTACTTTGTAAAAGTAGAACCAGGCCCCGGACAGGAAATCACGGAACCTTCCATAGAGTTGCTTGCCTGGGACAAGCGGCAGATGCGTGACGCCATTATGAATCCCCAGCCAGACTTCGATCACGCTCTTAATTTTGCGGCGCTAACGCTTGCCCTTGTGCAGAATAGATTTAACCTTGACTCCAGCCCGCGAAGAGATGGGACCAAATCATGACCAAGCAGAAGAGCACAGATGAAAAAACCGGTTCTGACATTGATCTCGCCATAGTCGGCGGCGCCGGCCATGTGGGCCTGCCGCTGGCCCTCGCCTTCGTGGAAAAGGGACTGAGCGTCCTGATTCAGGACATCGATAAACGGATCCTGGACATTGTTGCCGATGGCCGTATGCCCTGGATCGACAGGGGGTGCGATGCCCTGCTGGCAAGCGGGCTGGCAAGCGGCCGGCTGCATTTGGCGAGCGACTCGCGGGCCATTGACGGCGCTAGGACAGTCATGGTCACCGTTGGCACGCCAGTGGATGAATTTCTCAATCCCGATCACAAAGCCTTCTGCACATGTATCGACGGCATCACGCCTTACCTGTGGAACAGTAGTCTGATAATCCTGCGCTCCACCGTCTTTCCTGGCACCACCGACTGGCTTTGCGGCTATCTGCAGGAACAGGGTATGACGTTGCCTGTGGCCTATTGTCCGGAAAGGGTGGTGCAGGGGCGAGCCTTGGAAGAACTCAGCTCGATGCCGCAAATCGTCAGTGCCACCACGACCCGGGCCGAGGAAGAGGCCGCGGGCCTCTTTGCCATGCTGGCGCCGTCCATTGTGCTCGTCGCGCCAAAGGAAGCCGAATTTACCAAATTGTTCGCCAACGCTTACCGGTATATCCAGTTCGCAACGACCAACCAATTTTACATGATTGCCACCTCTGCGGGCTTAGACTATCACAATATTCACAAGGCTATCACACAGGACTATCCGCGCGCCAGTGACCTTCCACGGGCGGGATTTACCGCCGGGCCATGCCTTTTCAAGGACACCATGCAACTCGCCGCTTTCGCCAACAACCGGTTCAGCCTTGGCCATGATGCCATGCTGATCAACGAAGGACTGATCCTGTTTCTCATCGAACAGGCGCAAAGCCAATATGGCCTTGGAGAGCTTACCGTCGGGTTGCTTGGAATGGCTTTTAAGGCCGATATAGACGACATCCGCGCCTCGCTCAGCTACAAGCTGAAAAACGTATTGGCCGTACGCGCCCAAAAAGTCCTGACCACCGATCCTTATGTCAAAGACGATCCGGATTTGGTCGATCTTGACCAAGTCATTGCCCAAAGCGACCTGTTGTTTCTGTGTGTCCCCCACAGCCAGTACAAAAACTTACCCGCGGGAGAAAAGCCCGTGATTGATGTGTGGGGCTTTCTCGCCGACCACGAAACCGACTGAAAATCCCTATGCCGGACAGAAAGCTGGACATCATCATCCCTGTCTATAACGAGGGGGAAAACATTTCTGCTGTCCTCGATGCGCTTGCCCGGGAGGTGCGGACACCCTTTCGCGTGTTGATTTGTTACGATTTTGACGAAGACAACACCCTTGACGCCATCAGATGCTATCCTCGGGAAAAAGTGGATATTGTCACGGTAAAAAATCATGGTAATGGTGTACATGACGCCGTTATCACCGGTTTTGAGGCTACGGACACCCCCGCCGTTCTCGTCCTTCCCGCAGACGACGATTATAACGCTGGCCGTATAGACCATATGACCGCGCTTCTCCTGGAAGGCTGCGACATTGTTTGCTCCAGCCGTTTTCTACCGGGTGGGAAAATGGCGGGATGTCCCTGGCTTAAAGCCGTTCTGGTACGCACGGCGTCCTTCATACTCTTTCTTTTTGCGAGACTCCCCTGTCACGATGCCACCAACGGCTTCCGTCTGTTTTCACGCCGTGTTGTGGATACGATAGAGATCGAGTCCTCTATCGGCTTTACCTACAGCATCGAGTTGCTGGTAAAAAGTCACCGCATGGGCTGGCGCATCGAGGAAGTCCCCGTCCACTGGTACGAACGCGGCCGTGATCAGGGGCAAAGCCGTTTCCGTGTGTTGAAATGGCTGCCCGACTATCTGCGCTGGTTTTTCTATGTCTTCGCCACCACGTGGCTGTGCCGTGGACCAGAAACTGTTCCTTTCAAAACGCAGGCCGAAGGCTGACAGAAGAAAATATCTTAAGGTTTAGGCCGAAATGTTATCTGGAACGGGAATGTCAATGCGGCGTCCTGTTTCATTGGAGCGGAAGACGGCATCGAGAAGAATCTGAACCCTGAGTCCGTCATCAATGTCGGGTTTGGGGGGCGGCCCATCTGCCGCCAGTCCATCTAGGAACCGGCTTGCAAGCCGCCCCACTGCCATGATACGGCCGTCTTTCTCAAATTCGTCTATGGCGTCGAATACGGGTTGCCGCCTCGCTTCATCATCTTCCCGCCTCCTCGCGGAAAGCGTGAAGCCCTTCACATAATCCGCCGTGGGATTATGCAGCGTCATCGTCCCTTCATCTCCATAGACGGTCAGACGGTGACCTTCCCCGTCGAAGCTGACAGTGCTTGCCGTTACGGCTATCGCCATACCGTTTCCCATGGTGAGGGCCATAACGGCTCCGGTCTCGCCGGAGTGTGGATCGTTCGGTGTCTTGAAAAGACTGGCCGACACGGATGTCACGGGGCCAAACAGCCATTCCAGATAATGAAAGCTGTGGGAGAGGAACATATTGACCACCCCCCCTCCCTCGGCTGTGTGGTTCTTCCAGCCTTCAAGGCTCATGCGGTTGCCGTCGGTCTCCATGTGCCAGACTAGGACAGCGTGCCGCAAGGCTCCCAGCCCTCCTTCATCGAGAAAGCACCTGGCCTCTTGCCAGGCCGCTATCTCGGGAAAAATAAAATCCACTGTGCCGAAAACCTTTGTACTATGCGCCGCGGAAACCAATTCCCGTGCTTCCTGCAGGGACGTTGCAAGTGGTTTTTCACAAAAAACAGCCTTGCCCGCACGCAGGGCTGCCATGGCTACCTGTGGCTGTAATACTGGCGGCAAGGCTATGGCGAGAGCATCTATATACGGGCATTCCACTAGCTTGCGCCAGTCCCCGAAATACCGGGGGACACCATTTAATTCAGCCGCCTTGGCGGCTTTTTTCATGCTGCTTCCTGCTATAGCCTCGACGTGGCAACGGGCATCCAGTCTGAAGGCAGGGGCAACCACCCGTGTCCCGAAACCCGTCCCCACAACCCCGATTCGAAATGGCCCCGCAGCGGACATTTTTAAGATTTAATCCTAATGTTGTTCCACGCCCCATGACTGAGATTCAGCAGGAGAATGAAACTTCGTTTCAATGAGCTGGAACATAGAATGAAATGCTCCTGCCGTAGTAATCAGGATCAGTGGAAGAGCAAAATATTAATAGCGGGCAAAAGCCCCCCTCCAAGTGATCCAATGATTTCAATGGTGGCCAGGCTACTTAATGCAAGAAAATCAAGAAAGACTCTGTTCCTGGGAAAGGGGATGATCCACCAGTTGAGCAAAGCCAGAATGCCGACGGTATTTAGCACCACGTTTCTCAAGAAACTTGAAATGTACATGAACGCATAGTGAGAAAGCGATTGGGACAGAATCTCATCAGAAAGATTTTTGTCAATCATGGCCGGCGGGAGAGAGTTTTCTAAACACCCTCTGACGTTGTAGGGAACCCAGAAGATCGTGCTGCATTGATGAAAGCATGGAGTTGACGATCCTGGGGGAGAGTGGAGGGATTTCTTCGCCCCTTGAGAGGCTATGTAAACTGGCCGGTTATTAAGAACTAACCAGCTTTATTCCTGATTATTTCAGCTATCCCTAGAATGCCGCAAAAAGCAAGCATGAGGATAAGCGGCTGCACGGCCACTTCGTAGCGCCCGATAGCGCCGTAGGCCAGCGCCGCGCCGAAGACGAGATAAGGGAGGATAAGCGCGGCCAGACACAGCGCGAAACGCCGCTCGCCCATGAAGGGCAGGAACCATATGCATAAAAGTGCGATCGTGCCGCCGAGATTGCGCACCAGACTTCGCAACCAGTCGCTGTGGGAAAAGAGACGGTCGCGCAGGGGAATGGTGATCTCATGGTCGGTAATGATCTCCTGGCGCATGGCAGGAGTCAGGTGGGCTTCGGCACAGCCGCCAATATTGTAATAGACATCCGAAAACATGGATTTTCCCCAGATTGTCATGAAAGGTAAGGACAGCCCCGAGCTTTCCGATGTGACGGAATCTATCAATCCCCCAAGATTAAAACCGAAAAGCGTTAACAAATTAGAACCGGCTTGAATCATGAAAAGGGGAATGAGAACGGGCTTTGCGGCGACGGTTTCCAGAACGACGGCTCCCAATAGCCTGTCCATTTCCACCAGCCCAATACGCTGTTTCAACGCATGGGGTATGAAATCTGTGTAATAGCCGTTTGCGTTGGCGAAGAAATTATCGGCGAAGACTTGCGGTTTTCCATCAAACTGCCCGAACGACTCGTGATAGAAATCCCGGCGGGGTTCCCCGGGCGGTTGGTAGGCCTTCAGCATGGGAAGTTTTAATTTGCGGTAACGCCAGGGTTCCTCTGTCATGATGGCGACAATCAAATCGCGTAACTTCTTTGTATTCGGGCCGTTTTCAAGCCGGACAAAGGGCCGCGCCCACAAGCCTTCATAATCAGGCGGCTGGATGAATTGTGGCGGCATTTCCAGGCCCGTTTCGTCAGGGTCTCTCCAACCCAACTTTTCTTCCCAGCCCCTTAAGGTAGGCTTATGCGCGTAATAGACCATCCAGAATGATTGCCGCCCCGCCCAGTTGTGGAAGCTGCCCAGCAGGGACATGTCTCCGGCAATGACATAACTGCGCGCCGCCGACCAGCTCGTGGCCAGAACGGCCAGCAGGCCAACTGCCAGAGCCAGATGGCGCAGGTGGTGCATGCGCCCACGGGCGATAAAAAAGAACACTATGACACCCACGAAAAGGAGCGGGTTGGCCTCCCAGCGGGTGAAGGTGGCGGCGAAGAAACAGAACAGGGAGAGATGGAGGAAGCGCACGTCCCGTGTGAAGTAATAGCGCGAGAAGCCATAGAAGCCAGCTACGATGAGAAAAGCAAAGAGATGTTCGACCAGCATGAGCTTGGCGGCGAAGAAGGGTGTGGTGGAGAGGATGAAGGCGGCGGCGGCGATGAAGGCGGTTGTGCGGCCGACCGGGGCCAGGGTGCGGTAGAAGAGCAGCGGTGAGAGGACGCCCATGACGGCATGGGCGGCTACGGTGGGAATGAAGGAACCGAACAGCAACTGCCCCGAAAGCACGAGAAAGAAAGGAAAGCCTGGAGCTCGGTAATAGGCTCCTCCACCGCCCTCGGCACCAATGAAGGTCTTGGCGTATCTGAAATACATGGCGGCATCGCATTCGAAGCCCAGCGGAATGATGAGAAGATAGAGAGCCTGAAAAAAGATAGCCGCGGCCAGGAGGATGGTCTGGTCACGCCGGGAAAAGACGATGCGTGGTTTTGCGAGCGGGAGTGCGAAATAGGAAAGGACGTGCCGGCAGAGGCTCCGTAAGTAAGACGTTTCTCGATGGCTATTTGGCATGAGTCACCACGGGAAGGCGTGGAACGCTAAAGGCGGGATTCATCGATTGTACTTTATATCTCGGCTTTTCCAGCATTTTCCCTGCCGTCTTTGTTGTGCCTGGAGGACCGCTGAATTCAGGCTCCAAGAATTAAGCGGATGAAAGGCTACCTCGTAACATTAATTGTTGAGCCATATGCGCCCTGGGCAACGCCAGGGGTGGGAAACAGCACTAAGAGGCAACTGGCGGGGGACACGTTGTGAAGCACTGTGCGTGGAAAATGAGCATTTAGGCCCCTAAAATGGACAACCGGTTCCTGGTTCACTCCTGCGGAACGCGGTTTTCCCTGGTGCAGCGAAAATGGCGAGAGCCTACTTTTCTTGAATTTAATTTTAAATTCAAGTCTCTACTTTGAGGATATTTCAAGTGCTTCGATTAAGTTTTTAGCCATATCGTAGGCAATCACTTTCTGTCCAAATTCATTTAAATGAACGTTATCGCAGAAAACCGAGGCTTTCGATACAACCGTCCAATTGACGATTGCGGCTCGCCTTGGCACTGCGTTTCTAGGAAAGTTCAAACTTTTCTGTAAACATCGAAGATCTCATCTGGAAGCTTCAGCGTGAAGGTCCAATCACGAATTACCGGCAGGTTTAAGAAAAAGCATGCTATGCGACCGAATAGTTGATATCTGCCGAGACTCTTGCCGAGGTAGCCGAAACTCGTAACGTAGGGGTAGGTGCCGCGATACACGGGCTCAAACCCGGCATCACGCAACAGGCGGTCTAAAGAGGCGCGGCCAAAAAGCTGTAGGTGCTGGCCCATAACGTACCACCATCGTCCCCCGAAAAGCCTAGCAAGAAAGGAATCTACATCACCCGTCCATAGGCAAACCACCCCATTGGGACGCATCAAACGGTGAACGCGTTTCATTTCCAAAAGCGGGTATTCCAGATGCTCGATAACGCCCCACATCGTGACCACGTCATAACAAGGGCCCTCTTCCACAATATCCGCAAGAACTTTGTCGTAGACAGCAAGCCCCTTTCTTTCCACTTCCTTCCTGGCCCAGTTAGAAAGCTCCAGACCTTCGACGTCAAAATGTTTCTGCGCAACGGCTAGAAAATCTCCTGTCGCACAGCCAATATCGAGAAGGCGACCAGAGGAGACAAATTTTTGGATTGTATCGATCACCACCCGTGCCGTGGCGGTTCTCAACGGCTCATTCTCTATATAGGTTTCGTCGACGTTATCCACGTAATGCTTGTAAATGTTGGATAGACGTGGCGATGCGTATACGTGGGAGCAGATCTTGCATCGCACCATGCGGTAAGATCGGCTGACCTCCGGTGTCCATTTGTAACCGAACACGGGCAAGTCGTCGCCCAAAGTTCCGGGAAGGTGCACTCGATATTCCTCGCTGCCGCAAACCGGGCAGGGAACTTCAACAAGTTTTTGCGTGACGGAGGGCTTATCCGTCGTCATGTGCGAGCCTTGGCTCTTGCGGTGCCATTCCACGGCCGTTGATCCAACTCAACCTGCTATCAACGATAAAAATAATGCCAATCCGGTGGTCCGTGCTCCCAACCGGGTCAGCCAGCAGGCCATCCAGGCGCCTTTAAAGCCGGTATGCCCCGTTAGCAAGACTTTGCGTTCAGACCAAAAATCTGGATTCGGTGTCATGATGGCAGCGATTCTGTAAAATAGAAATAGTGAACAATGTATTGATCAAACCATACGAAGCGACAAGCATATAAAAATATATTCTTATGAAGATAATGTATTTTGGCCTCATACTTGATGCGTTGCACTCGTAGCCGAGCGGGAAGAAAACCAAATAAATGGCCTAGTTTATAAGGATATTCCACGACACCAAATTTCATGCTTTAAGAATTTTCCAGATGTATATAGAGCCCTTTATAATTTGTTTCTCAAGGTTATGAGACGGGGATAGCTTTGGAGTGCTTCTCAGAAATTTCTATCTGCCGTCTTTGTGGACATGACGGGTTCGAGGAGGTTATCGATCTCGGTGTTCAGACGTTGACCGGGCGCTTTCCAAAAACTGGAGAGCCGGAACCGCCGATGGCGCCCCTTAAAGTCATCCGTTGTATGGAGTGCGGTTTGGTGCAGCTCAAGCACTCGGTTCAAGCTGACGAGATGTATACTTCGAATTATGGCTTCCGTTCGAGCACTAACCAAACCATGTGCGATCATTTGGAGGGAATTGTTCATTCTATAAGCAAGATCGTAGCGCTTTCCTCCGGCGATGTGATTTTGGATATAGGCTGTAATGATGGAACCCTCTTAAGTTGCTATCCCGTCATTGGGCTTGTGCGGATCGGGATCGATCCTCTGGCAGAAAAATTCCGGCAAGGATATGCCGATGGCATAATGGCGAAAGCTGGCTTTTTCGATTCTGGACTTTTCCTGTCGGCAAGTTCAGGCTGCAAGGCCAAGGCGGTGACATCCATCGCCATGTTCTATGACCTAGAAGATCCCAATGGTTTTGTGGCGGATATCGCCGCCATTCTGGAAGATGATGGAATCTGGGTTCTTGAACAAAGTTACCTTCCGTTGATGCTGGAGACCAACGCCTTTGACACCATCTGTCATGAGCATCTCGAATACTATGCCCTGGAACAGATAAAGCATCTGATGGAAGGGAATGGCCTGCGTATTTTTGATGTGGAGCTCAATACTTGCAATGGCGGCAGCTTTCGCCTCTTTGTTTGCCATGAAACGGCCTCTTATAGGTCCAACGAAGACAATCTAGACCAGCTAAGCAGGCGCGAGATGAAATTATCCCTACATACGGCTGATCCTTACCAGGCTTTCCATGAAAGAGTGCTCGTCATTCGCGACAAACTCCGCGAACTGGTTGTCGGTGAGACGAAAAAGGGGAAGACTATCTACGTTTACGGAGCTTCGACCAAAGGCAATGTTATCCTACAGTTCTGCGATCTTGATCACCGCTATATCAAGGCTGCAGCGGACCGGAATCCGGGGAAGTGGGGCAGCCGGACACCGGGGACAGGCATTCCCATCATTTCTGAGGAGGAGGCACGAGAGGCGAGCCCCGATTATTTTCTGGCTCTGCCATGGCATTTTCGCGAAAGCTTCTTGCGGCGGGAAAAAGATTTTCTTCAGGACGGCGGTCACTTCATTTTTCCGTTACCAGATTTAGAGATATACCCGAGAGATTAGCCGGTCATATGTTATGAAAGAGGCCATAATCATCGGGCATAACGGTCAAGACGGAAGCTATCTATTCGAGTTGCTCGCCAAGCTGGGCTACACGGTCACCGGGATCGGCCGGGAAAGTGTAAGTTCGACCCTCGCTGAGATTCCCTCACATATAGACTTGTGCCAACGGGATGGAATCCACGCGCTTTTAGCCGCTCGACCGCCGCAGGAAATATACTATCTAGCGGCTTTCCACCATTCGGCCGAGATGGACCGCCCCGACGACTACAATTTACTCCTGAATAGCCTCCAGATTCATACCCTTGGTCTTTTGAACTTGCTTGATGGCGTGCTGCGCCATGCACCCAAGGCGCGGGTATTCTACGCCGCCTCGTCACATCTGTTCGGGGACCCGTCTGAGTCGCCACAGTCGGAAATCACCACGTTCCAGCCACGCGATGCCTACGGTATTACCAAGCTGGCAGGGGTAAACCTGATGCGTTATTACCGGGACACTCATGGCTTGTACTGTACTTGTGGTATACTTTATAATCACGAATCGCCACGTCGCTCGCCCCAGTTTCTGACGCGCAAGATCGTCTCTACAGCCGTTGCGATAAAGAGAAAACATGCCAACCAACTTAGGCTTGGCGACATGAGTGCAAAGGTTGATTGGGGATATGCACCGGATTATGTCGATGCGATGTGGCGGATATTGCAGTTGGATACGCCGGATGACTTCGTCATTGCCAGCAATCGGCTGCATACCGTATTTGACTTCGTGAAGATCGTATTTTCACTGCTCGACCTCGATTGGCGGGATTTCGTCATCGAAGATTTGAGTGTCATTACCAAACAGTCCGCGGGGAAACCGCTGCAAGGCGACTTTTCGAAGCTCAGGAAGATGACCGGCTGGAGCCCTCGCGTCGATCTTCCGGCACTCGCGCGTATCATGGTGGAAAGCGAACTGGCTCATGACCGCGACTGATAAGACGCTGATTATGATTCCGACGTATAACGAAGTCGCGAACATCGAGCCCATCTATCGGATTCTGGCGGGGCTTAACCTCAGCGTCGATTTCCTGTTTGTGGATGATAACTCGCCTGATGGCACAGGTCAGATAATCAATCGCCTAACGGCGGAGGCCACCAACGTACACGCCCTGCACAGACCTCATAAAATGGGGGTTGGCGCAGCCCATCAGGACGGAATCCGTTGGGCTTATAAACAAGGCTATCAGTCGTTGCTCACCATGGACTGCGACTTCACCCATTCTCCTGATAAGGTAAAAGATTTTCTCGCCGCGCATGATACCACCGAGATCGTCGTCGGCTCTCGCTTTATGAATGCTGACAGCATTAAATGTTGGGTTTGGTATCGCAAGTTCCTGACTCATGCCGCCCACCAAGTGACCGTCCGTGTGCTCGGCATGCCTTATGACGCTTCAGGAGCGTTTCGTTACTACCGTCTTGACCGCATCCCTCAGGATATTTTCACGTTAGTGCGGGACAGCAGTTACTCATTTTTCTGGGAGAGCCTCTTTATTCTGTGGATAAACGGCATCAAGATTCATGAAATCTCAGTAGATTTGCCGAAGCGCGCCTATGGCACGTCAAACATGAGACCGCGTGACGTGCTCAACGGCATACGGCGCGTCTTCGTTACCTTCCTACTCAAGACTTTCGATCGTAAGAGCTTGCTATTGCCGGATTCGGATAGCGATACCGGCGGCCGGGCCAACACCCAGGCTGAATGGGATCATTACTGGCAATTAAAGAATGAATCTGACGGAGGTAAATCGGGGTCTGATTGGTATGATGTCATTGCACGTTTCTACAGAATTTACCTTATCCGGGGTGCACTTACTCATTTCATCGTCAAACATTTTTCCAAGAAGGCTAAGCTGCTTCACGCTGGTTGCGGTGGGGGCGAGGTCGATAGTGACGTGGTCAACTTGATGGATGTGACTGCTATGGATATCTCACCCACAGCTCTTGACAGATATCGCGGGTTACACGCCAGCAAGATAGAGGTGTTGCACGGCAGTATTTTCTCGATCTTGGTAAAGGCAGAAAGTTTTGATGGCGTGTACAACCTCGGCGTCATGGAACACTTTTCTGATGAACAAATTAATCACATTTTGACAGAATTTCACCGTGTTCTGAAGACGAATGGTCGTGTCTTACTGTTCTGGCCGCCTAGCTATGGGCTGAGTGTTATCGTGCTCAAGCTGGTTCATTTTGTGCTCAATGAAATTCTTAAGAAGAATATTCGCCTACATCCGGATGAGCCAAGCTTGATTAAATCTCAAGCCCAGGCGAAGCAAATTTTGGAGGAGGCGGGCTTCGAAATGGTTGAATATTATTTTGGTATCCGAGATATGTTTACCTACGCCGTCGTGGCCGGTAAAAAAATAGAGTTGGCACAGCAATAATCGTGGATTCCTGGGGCTATGGGGTTGAGCCAGTGAAAGGATGCGGCGTGGCAAGCGTTGTGGTTGTTCGGTATCTGTTAACTCGCTTTTCCTAAGTTATCTCTGTATTCAGTTTGGCAGGAGGCTGCTCCTTCCATTTTTTTCAAAGTCGGCCCATTTTCATGGTTTCGGCGCATTTGGGCCTCCTGTGCTCAGCTTTTGGAAAAATTCCCACAAGGTGAGGATCGCTCCAGTAGTGGCCATCAATATAAGCGGAAGTATGAAAACCTCATAGCGCGATCCGGCTCCACCGGTTCCGGCGATGCCGACCACTCCGACGAGGGCCAAGGCACTGGCTGCAATAAAGATGAAGAAACCCCGGTGTCTGGAAAGTGGTATGAACCACCATGTGAGAAGGGCGATGATCCCTACGGTGTTTCGCACAAGATTCTGCATCGCAGTGCTGATCGTAAATACAGTGCTCTTTGTCAGAGGAAAAGTAATCTGCTGATCCTGGAGGTTCTCGGCCTGCATTTCCGGCGGAAAGGTGCTTGCGACACAGCCCGTGGTGTCGATATCGCCCTTTGAATAACTAGCATCCCCCCAGAATGCCATAACGGGAAGACCGGAAGGGAATCCACGCAGCCGGCGCACCAGTTCCTCAAAATTGACGCCAAAAAACGTCATGCCTTGATTCACCATAATAAACAAAATCATGGGATGGGCCGATACAGCTTCCATGACCACAGTGTTGAACAGAATATCCGC
>JAVEPB010000224.1 GCA_030922375.1 bacterium
CACAGGGTTCGAAGCTTCAAGCCCTACCTGATGCGCTACGTGCACAACAACGACCCAAACTACGAACCGGTTCTGCGCGAACTCTTGGACCATGAACATGAGGTTTACGACGAAAAAACATTGTCGAAAAAAGAGATGACCCGCGGCGATCGAGAAGAAAACACGTGGGAAGTCGTATTCAGCGAACTCACTGATGTTTTGACGCCATTTCAAATTCAACAACTCTTCGACCGGCTTGAAAAGGATTTTTCCAAAACATGCGATCAATTCCGTGAAATGGCCGAGTCTCAAAAACTGCTCGAGGACGACGAAGGGGGAGATGGATAGATACGGACCCCACCGGCAATAATTAAATTATTCGTTGAGAGGATTCATGATGGCGACCTACGGTTACGATCATATTCATTTTAGAAGCGAAGACCCGCACGCCGCACGAAAATTTTGGGAAGAAATGTTCGGCGCCACCTTGGTGCAGGAGAGGAAACTAGGTGGCGCGCCATCGTTTAATATGGACTTGAACGGAATGACTTTCATCATCTCAGGCAGAGCCGAGGGGGAAGACCCTGTACGCACAAGCTCCGACCCGCGTTACGGCCTCGACCATTTCGGCCTCCGGGTGGACAACATGGACGATGCGGCGGCCGATCTTCGGGCGAAGAAGGCTGAGTTTATCTGCGAACCCTGGGAAATCCGGCCGGGAGTTAAAATCGCCTTCATCAAGGGGCCAGACAATATCAGTATCGAACTTGCGCAGCGGGATTAGCAATCGGAGCCAATTTTCGGAGCAATAGAAAATAACTCTTTATGCCACTTTATTTGTGGCTTTCCAGAACCGGCTCAATCTGTAGAACGCTATGCCCAAATACTCGTGCACCACTCTGGAAAAAAGATTCCATCCCCCTCCGGCCTCACTGCTAAGATACCTTTCCTTTACCGTTGGCGCCGGGTCGGTTTCGATCCCGTAATAGAGAAAACTTTCCCGGGCCCGAAACATATGGGTTGGTTCCGTAACGAGGATAACCCGGTTGACCTTCCGCTTCCTCAGAAGAATGGCGGAATTTCGCGCGTTTTGGTCGGTGTTTTTAGACTCTTTCTCCAACAGAATATTCTTGTCAGGGACCCCCAAAGAACGCGCGAAACGGGCCATGGATACCGCTTCGCTCACCACTTCTGGTGATGTGACTCCGGTGGAAAACAGGAGAATCTCCGCTCTCCCTTCGTGATACAACCGAACCGCCCGAACCACCCTTCGAATCGATGCCCCGGACGGCTCTCCGTCTTTTCTCACCCCGCCGCCCAATACCACGGCGAATTTTCTCGCGACCGGATGTGAGTCGGATGACAGAAGCGGTTTCGCCAGAAAAATCGAGACTGGGAGATAATTCAAAATGAGAAAAAGGGCTCCGCAAGCCGCCAGAAAAGACTGGCACGCTAAAAAGGGAGCCCCGTTCCGGCGTTTCAAAAAACCCAGTATCAAATAAACCAGAGGGGTTAGTGCAAGAATAAATTTCGTCGAAGCTGCAATTCCAAACGGTATGCGGAGGTGGGACATGATCAAGTAAACAAATCCGGCCAGACAAAATGAAAAAACGAACCCAACTCCACTGCTTTGCTTGTGGGCGTTCTTCACTTCATACCTCCAAATTAGGGCAACAGCGATCCTCGAGGTATACGATCAATCCATCCCCGCTCACGCAAAATTCGGAATGCCGGCGGTCGCCTTGATAACGATGAGCGCTTCTTCCGTACTGAAAATCTATACGAATTTCATTTCCAGGAAAATTGCAAAAAGGAGGGCGGGAGAAGGAGTCTACATGCCCTAATGGGGCTGGTCCATTCGAAGGGGCCGCCTTCCCCGCCCTACGCGAATGGATGATCCTTTTTTTACTTTTTTCTTTCGAGTGAGGGATGAAGAAGCAGGCTGAGAAGATGGCGGTTGAATATCCTTGATATCGATCCGGGAAGAGGACTCTTCCTTTTTTTTCGCCTTTTCTCCATTTCTTTTGGCTGAAACTTTGGGTGTTCCACCTTTGCTGCCAGTCTGTTGTTGACTCATAGCTAAATTGCTTGTCTTGAGCCCTCCGGAAACCGCCTCCGCTTCCTTGCCTTGCATCTTGTCTTGGCGGGAAGCGGCTCCCACTTGGGCCGTTGCCGCCGTATCGTCCCATCCTCTTATCTGAGCGGTTCTTTTTCTGAGTTTACTGACACTAAAAGTTTTCGAATCGGCCGCATCCGTATTTCCCCACACCTTGATCTGGGATTGACGCTTTCTCTTCTCGCTTACGCTGAATGAAGTAGCATCTGTCTTCCCGCCAATATCCCATCCCTTGTTATTGGTCCGACGCTTTCGTTTTGTGTTTACATCGATCGACCCGGAATCAACCGTACCTTGATCACCCCAGCCCTTATTGCTGGCATCCCGCCTTCTTTTCGCACTAACACTCAAAGCCTGAGATTTAGCCTTCGTTGCGGATCGGCTTTTTTTAGGTTTGCTTTTAGTGAGTCTATCCACCCACTTCATAATTCCCCTCCCCCTGCCACTGCCTGAAAGCAGCAGGATATTAATTAATACGAGGAGAGAAATTACCTCGACCCACGGGATTGAACTGGATGTCCAAAGAGCAGTGACGCTGTCAAACATCGAAACTGTCCTCAGAAGGCTCCAAACAAAATGCGCATCGGGTCTACAACAAAGCCGTCTGAGTTTTTACGCAAGAAATGAAAATAAGTCAATTACTATCTTGCTCGAGCAACTTTTCAGCAACTAACACGCTGATTTATAAGAAGATAGTCTATAAATAAATATTTTCATTAATTTTTTTACTCTGCCATGGCCGGATGACTGATGATTAGTCTCCTATCTTTAAAGAGTGAGAAAATATCCGATAGACGCTTTTCAAACCATTTCTTCATACACCGCTATCACCTCGCCGGCGGCCCGCTCCCATGAAAATCCGGCTGCGTGGCTAATTCCGCGTTTACGGTATTCTTTATGCCATTCACCGTCATCAGACATACGGAACATGGCATCGGCCCAGGAATTCTCATCCTTCGGATCCAGCATCAGAGCCGCATCCCCTCCAGCCTCGGGAAGGGAGGCAGCGTTCGAGCAAAGGACCGGCGTTCCGCAAGCCATGGCGTCTAAAACAGGAAGCCCAAACCCTTCGTACAACGAGGGATACAAAAATAACCGGGCCCCGGCATAAAGAGCGGGAAGTTCCGCATCCGGAATATGGCCAATCAGTCGGACTCCAGCGCCCTCTCCCGCATCTTGGACCAGGGCTCGAATCATTTGCCCGTACGGACTGTCCATACCGCCAGCCAGAACCAAGGGCAGAAACAACCCGCTATCCCTGGCCCGCCGATAGGCCGCCAAGAGCATCTCCAGATTTTTTCTGTAATCAAATCCGCCCAAATAAGAAGATACCCCTTCTCTAGGCCAAATTTTTCACGGAGGGACTGAATTTCATTTTCGTTTTCGGGAACCTTCATCCCCGGGGCGGGAGCAGGATAAACAACGCGTGTGCGCTCCTCTTGAAAACCCAGTGTCCGAATTAAATCCGCCCGTGAATGCTCCGATATGGCAATCGTCCAATCCACGTTTTTAAGAGCATATTTTAAATACTTGCTATAAAGAGCGATTTTTGCACTCACGCGAGAGTTGTGTTGGCGCAAATAGGCATCGCGCACAGCCATGGGTAAAAGATCGTAAATGTGTCCAACAACGGGCATCCGCATCCGGAGAATGGGTAGATTCCACTGATAATATGCATGAAAAATTTCGGGCCGTTCCCGTGTAACCTGGCGGTGTAGACGAAGTGCGGCCCAGATCCAAGAGGGCGAAAAGGAAGTTGCCGAAGCGGGTCTGGAGACGATTTCCGTCCCGGGATACCGCTGGAAACCGCCCAATGATCCCGCTCCATCATCCTGGGCGAAAAGGAGAAAACGGTGGCGAGTCTCCGTGTGCAGCAACGCCCTAAGCAGGTGGGCGCCTAGCGCACCGACTCCACGGTTGCGGTGCTGGACAATTGGCGCCGTATCAATTCCAATCCGCATCGATAAGCTCACAAATAAAATTTATTGATGGATGGAGCTGCAATCACGGCTAAACCACTTGGATTCAGACACATCCATCCTATTTACAAGAGTCGCGCAAAATCACTCAGAACATTTTTCTTACAATCTCCTAACCCAGCTAAAAAATATCTTACCGAATTATAATATATTTTTTTTATTGTTTGAATTATTGAGGGTTGCATCAACTGCATTTTTTAAGCAAATTGCAATATGTGCGACGTTGGTATTTACCTGAATCTCTTTTCAGGCAGACCAACTCTCTTCAAAGAATTATATTACATACAACGACTTGAAATATGGGGCGCGCCCGAAATGTCCTCCACCAAAGTTGATCCTTCATCTACCATACTCGTAGCTGACAGCAGCCCAGTCACACAAAAAAACACAATGGATCACCTTGTCGATTTTCATTTCACGGATATCGACACCATCAAGGACGGATATGAATTAACATCGATTGTCCATGAAAAAAAATTCTCCCTGATCTTGATCGACCATCATCTCAACAAATCCAACAGCCTAAATGCAATCGCCGAAATCCGGAAACAATCCGAAAACACGGACACTCCTATTTTATTCACTTTCAATAATAATATCGACGAAGAGGAAAAAAGAGACTTGATTCACGACATTAAATCCTTAAAAGTTTCCGCCATACTTAGCAAACCTTATACGAAAGACGACCTTCGTAATGCCGTTGAAAAATCACTCGATCAATTCATAATTACAGCCTCCGAGGAAAAATCTCGATCAAAAAAATCTCTTGCGGCCACCGAAACCGCGATTGGCCTGGCAAACAGCATCAGAGAGTCCGGAGAATTCGAACAATCCGAAAAGATTTATATCGAAGCCATGCTCTCGATTTTCCACGGGTTAGCCGAAGTTTATTTAGCCGGAGGAAAGACGGACGCTTTCAAAACCGTTCTTAGGGAGATTGGCCAGATTGACCCCCAGGCCATGGAAAAATTCAAGACAAGAACAAAGAATTTCGTCGAACGAGGAAACGAACATTTAAACATCAAGAGACACAGACTTGCGAAATTCGAATTCGAAGCGGCTATATATTTAGATGAAAAGAATATTCCTGCTCATCTGGGCATGGGTGAATCTCTTCTGGGACTGAACGAAAAAGATTCTGCCATTCAACATTTCAAGCAGGTTTTAGAATTTAAACCTGAGATAGAAAGCCGGATTTCATACAAAAAGATTGGCACTATTTCTTTTAGGCTGAAGGAATATGATATTTCGGTCCGCGCTTTCGAAATAGCGAGTTCTTTCATTCAAACCGACCCTGAACTGTTTTATCTCCAGTCCCTGGTTTTTGTGGCTCAATGGAAATTCGAGGAAGCTTTGGCTTGCATCAATAAAGCCTTGAATCTAAAACCCTCTTTCAAGGAAGCCGAAAAGGCCAAGGATAAAATACTGGCTTGGGCAAAGGCCCATCAAGAAAAGGAAATACAGTCCATCCCGGCCACATGATTTAACGCGTTCGATATTTCATCTTTGGTCTGATAAATTTCAGGCTGAATTCCAATCTGTACCCGCGCCACGATTTGGAGCGTAGCGATGGAGCCTGATCAAGAAAACCGAAGGTTCAAAAGATACTTCCTCCCTGTTGTCATTCAGGTTCCGGACCTTTCCGATTTACCGCTTGTCCCCGAAGACGTCAGCGCAGGAGGATTCAAGGTTCTGGTGACAAGCGAACCCCATTTGGATAAAGAAATTGAGTGTTCAATCCAGATATCCGACGAGGTTTTCGATAATTGCGCGGCAACCATCGTCTGGGCCCACGAAAACGGCGACGGGACATGGTACGCCGGAATTAACATCGACTCACTTACAGAAGACCGGAATTTCTTTGACATGACTCTGAACAAAGCGAATGAGACCATGAAGTAGGGATTCCACCCATTCTCAAGGTTTCCTGCAGAGCGCCCTCAAGCCCAATCCCGAAACACTTTCCGGTATTTTTTTTAATTTCCAATGGGACACGCGGAATTCATGGCATTCAGGAATACAGGGTTTTTTGAAGTTGTTCGCGGATCGTTTCGGGATTAAAGCCATTGGCGCTGAGAAGTTCGCTGGCTTCAGCGAGAACCCGATCCATGTCCTCGTAGAGCTTGAAGGTTTTCGTCCAATCCGGATATTCAAATCCCATTGCCTGTCCCAGAATGCTCATGAAATTCTCGACAACAACTCCGCGGCTTCCCTCTTCACCGCATAGCTCCCGGTGACATCCATGATAAACAGTTGCTACCAAATCCACTTCGGCCGACTTTGCGGAAGCAAAGAGCTTCTCACGAACGGCCTTCTTCGCTCCCGGAACATGCAGTGTCGGACATTGATATCCATGATCGGACAGCTGATCGATTTCGACCAATTCGAGCCCAGGAACACTCCTTAATATCGTTCGGACATTATCCTCCACTCCGTCGGTGCCGCCGTGCAGGTGGATCGCAACGCGTTTTTCCACTGGCCGAACAAATAGGGTCCTCAGCTTTTCCAACTGTTCAACAAGATACCGGGTGATATGCACAAAGGGCGGGGAATCTTCTTTCGGCCCCGAATAGATATTGATGAACTCGGTATATTGCATCTGACATGTGGGACAAAAGGTGATGACACTCTCGGGGTTATATGATTTAAACAGGTCGAGCGAGCGGCGCCCCATGGCGGCTCCGCCCTCGAGGTCCCCGCAGCGGATGTGGCCGATGCCGCAACAGTGGCCCACCCCTCCCGCCACCTCGTAATCAAGCCCCATCCGGTCGAAAACATCCATGCACGAAAGAAGAATGTGCGGGGTCTGAAGAATGTTACATCCAAAATAAAATACAGCATCCGCCTTGTTTTTCTTGCCGTGACGAACAGTAGTTAAATTCTTGTAAATTTCAGGCTCGAGCTGGAGGCCGGTCAGGAGGCGAATCGTACGGCTCAGGGTCTGAAAGCGATCCCGGCTCGCCTCCAGGATTTCCCCCCGGTCAATCCGGGTGATTTGTGCCTTGAGTTTGGCGTAGGAGAGCATCTCGCGGGGGTTCACATCCTCCGGACAGGCATCGATGCAGACCCCGCTCTTCTCGCAGGTCATCGCCCAGCGGACGGCTTCTGAGGTCTGCGCTCCGCCCTTGATGATATCGACAACCCCCTTCGTCACGCGCTCGGGGTCCGCACCCTCAAAATCGGCGTATGCGGTCATCGGACACGCCTCGAAACACTTGCCGCAAGTGGTGCAAGCCTCGGCGATAAGAGCGATCCGATGCTCCATCAATTCTTTATACATATTGGCGGATTCCACCAATTTCCCCTTATTTTTTTGTTGCACTCGGGAAAAATGAATTTTAACACAAGTGGACCAAGGCAAGCCGGTGAAAGAGGATATCACAATGAAGGGAAGTTAGGCCCGAATTGATATTAACAGCAGTTTCTAATCGTTTATACTTAGAAGCAGTTTTTTTTTCTGGAACTCTCGGGGCTGCGGATAATGTCGCGCCACAAAGCTTTTGCCGAGAAAAGAGGAACACTTGAGTATTGCACCTGACCCCAGAGAGGGTATGACAGCGCTTCAGAGGGCAATCCTTTGGGCCCTCCGGGTATCACCCAAAAAAGCGCCGTCGTTGGCCGGAAAACGTATTTTGGTTGTTCAAATCGCGGGCATGGGCGATCTGACCTTGGCCGTACCCGCTATTCGAGCGATTCGCCAATCCAACCCTTCCGGCGGATTGGATCTTCTTACCAGCGAAAAAGGGCGCCGTGCGGCGGAGGGTTGTCCTTATATCGATACGATCGAATCCATCGATCTCAATCCTTCTCCGGAACAAGGAGTCCCCCCCTCGGCTGGCATGGGAAAATTCCTGCCGTTGCTCCGTAAAATCCACCGGCGCTATGACATTGCTATCAATTTGATGGGACTCTATTCCCCCCAGGGCGCGGTTCGGATGGGATTCTTTCTGCGATTCCTCGGTGTTTCGACAATAGCCGGCCGAAACACCTTGGGAACGGGAACATTTTACCATTGCGCCATCACCGAAGATCTCGCTGTCCCCCGAAATGAACGTGACTCCCACCTTGATCTCGTCCGTCATCTCGGCGCCGATAACGGCGCCGGAGACGATCTCGAGGCATGGCCCACTGCCGACGACGAGCGCACCGCGGAATCGCTCCTGAAAAATTTGCCCGGACAGGGACCGGTTATCGTGTTGAATCCGGGAACGGACCGGCAGGAGAAAAATTGGCCCGAGGAGCGGTTTTTAGAGATCATGCGTACCCTTCGAACCGAAAAGGAGGCCAGGTTCCTGTTGGCGGGCGGCCCCGCCGAAGCGGACCTCACCGAACGCCTCGCGGAAGCGGTGGCGCCGTACGCATTAAATACCGTCGGAAAAATAAGTTACCAAGGCACCACCGTTCTGATGAGGCGGTGCGATATGGTTCTCACGTCCGATACCGCGGCGCTCCACCTTGCCTGGGCCGCCGGGGCCGCGGGCGTCGCCCTTTTCAGAAAAGAGAACCTGGGGCGCTACCGCCCCGCCACCGAGAAAATCATATGCCTGGCTGGAGAAGATACAGGAGAAGAAGTCTCTCTTGAAATTTCGGTGGATGAAGTAACGAGGGCCTGCCTAGAGTGCTTGGACCGGCAAGAATTAGCTGGTTAGGTTGCGTCCGAACAGCGCCCGGAAGAATGGGACCCTATTATTTTTCTTCCCTGGAATGCCACCTCCATGCTGTCTCCACGATTCGATCCAGGTCCTGGAAATGAGGGCGCCACCCCAAAATCTCGGCCGCCCGGCTTGGATCGGCGATTAGCTCCGGAGCATCGCCCGGCCGCCGCCCTTTGTCTCTGACAGGCACCTTCAACCCGCTTATCCGCTCAACGGACGCAATGACCTCCCGCACCGAGTGTCCCCGTCCTGTCCCCAGATTGAACGCCCCCGATGCGCCACCATCCATCAGGTGCTTTAGGGCCGAAAGATGGGCGGAGGCGAGATCCGCCACATGGACATAATCCCTGACGGCGGTTCCGTCCCGGGTGGAATAATCGGTCCCGAATATTGCCACGTGCGGCCGATTTTCGAGAGCGGCCTCGATCACAACCGGAATCAAATGGGTTTCGGGATCGTGGCTTTCTCCGATTTCACCCTCCGGGTCGGCACCCGCAGCGTTAAAGTAGCGGAGCGCCGCCCATCGAATTCCATACGCCTCCCCGAACCACCTGGCGGCACGCTCGATAAAACGTTTTGATTCTCCATATGGATTTACCGGATTTTGTGAGTGGTCCTCCACCAGAGGAATCGTTTCCGGATCGCCGTAGGTCGCGCAGGTGGAAGAGTAGACAAAAGGCATGACGTTCGCGTCAATCATCGCCTCGAGCAGATTCAAGGAATTCGTCACGTTGTTTTGAAAATATTTCCGCGGGTTCTCCACCGACTCTCCCACGTAGGTGTAGGCGGCGAAGTGGACGACCGCCTCGATGGGGTAATCCGAGAAAACCCCGCGAAGTCGATTTTTATCGGCGAGATCGGCCTCTACCAGTGGGCCGTACTTCACCGCCCATCGATGGCCATAGACAAAATTGTCAATGGTTACCGGGACAAAACCCGCTCCGGCCAACGTTTTACAGGCATGGCTGCCGATATAGCCGGCTCCGCCGGTCACCAAGACATGAGGTTGATTCGACAATTTACCTTCTCCGGGTCTCACTCGCCCACAGACAAACCGGGGCAAGAAATTCTGAACGCCATAATCGACAAGGGATCGTCATCAATTCTTCCTAATTTCCACCAGCGCCCTTATAAAAGTCATCCCGGCGATGCGTCAAGACGCCGCTAGCCCATCTTTGGGTTGTTATCATACGGTGGAATTCGACCTGACTTCCTCAAAAACCTCAACGAGCCGGTTCAAATGACGATCGGGGAGAAATCTCCCGAGTACATCCGCTCGCCCCGCGGCGCCATGTCGCTCGGCCAGATCGTAATCGGTGAGATACGCTTCGAGCGCCCGAGCCATGGCGGGGATGTCTTTTCTCGGAACCAGGGCGCCTGTTTTTCCATCGGCAAGCCAGTCGGAGATCCCCCCAACATCAAATGCCACGGCGGGAAGCCCGTGAGCCATTGATTCGATCCCTACCAACCCGAAAGGCTCGGGCCAGATGGATGGCACCGCCGCTACGCGGCCCCGGGCATAAGCCTCGAACAGGCGCTCCCTGGGAAGCCATTCCGAAAAGGTGATCGAGTGCCGCTCCGGGGCCTTCGCGGCAAGATCCCTCAAGGAGGCGGCCCCGGGCCCGTCACCGATTACCTCCAGCGACGACGGCTCCTTAATATATTTCATCGCCTCGATCAAACACTCAAACCCTTTCTCTGGAACAAGTCTCCCCGGCGCGACGATCCGGCGCTCACGCGCGGGCCTGTTGGCTGTTATTTTTTCATCCACATCGGCGTAGAGGTGGAGCACCTCGAGCCGCTCAGCCGAGAAACCACCCGCGATGAGCAAATCCCGCACATAGCGGCTGGGCAGGAGCAAACGGTCATATTCCATGTTGACCAGCCCAATTCTCCTCACTTTATTCCAAACTTTTAGCGCCGTGTCGGGCCGGCGAGGCATACAAAGCTGTGTGTGCGCCTTCCAAAGGCAATGCGCATCGAACGGCTTTGTGCAGATACCGTCCCAGGTTCGGGGCATGCGCCTTCCCGAGGGGCAAGTGAGCCGAAGATCCATGACGTAGCGCACCACAGGCGCCGCCTCGGATAGAACCTGCGAAACAGCCGGATTGAGCGCCTGAATCTCATAAATGAGATCGGGCGAGAATCGGCGCACAACGCCCCGGACTTCATCCACCGCCTGGCGAGATTGGTCCTGAAAAAATCCCAGCGAACCGGGGACTTGGAATGAGGGGCGGCGCCCGTCGAGAGCCGGATCAACCGGCTCGTCGTGGAGAACGCCGACCTCGTGGCCCAAATTTTCCAAACGAAGGGCCACATCGAGCATGTAGATTTCGGCTCCCCCAACCGGGCCATAATTCTCATTACACAGCAATATACGCATCGAGATCAGCCCGGCGGAAAAACTGAGGAATGAAAATCGCTAAAAAATATTTCAGTTGGAAAATTATCATTATGAATCTCGGCAAACATAACGCGCCAGGCCATCGAAGGGATAGCCCGCCCGCCTGATCACAGGCGCGTCCTCCTCGTCATAGGGCTTTAAAATCCAGGCCAAGAAAACAAAAACGGCGGTAAATCCGAGCCCTGTTGTCAAAAGATACGCCCATCTGTTGAAAGGGAACCATACGACTACCAAAGTTGCGACGATACTCGCCGCGGTCATGGAGATAATCGTCCTGCCTGGGAGCGGAAAGCGCTGTAGTTTTCCCACCTCTCTATATTCCCAGAACACCCGGCCAACCGCGGCGATTGCCGTCGCCACGGCGGCGCCGGCGGCTCCCCACCGGGGGATTAGCATTAGATTTAACGCGATATTCACCAAACCCATCACCACTCGAATATTGCGCAGCTCTTCATGCCGGTCGGAGGAGAGAAGTATATTGGCGTTGGATCCGCCTCCGAGGAGACTGACCATAATTTGCCCCATGACGGCGATGCGAAATACCTCGGCGGCAGGCAGGTAAGTACGATCCAGGAGCGTCCCCACGATTGCCGGAGCAATCCCAAAAGCAAACACCATGTATGGGACCGTGAGCAGCACACCGGATTTGACGCTAAACCTCCATGCGCGCCTGAGCTGATCAGGTTCTCCCTTATTGACCATGACAGAAGTGGCGGACAGGGCAATATCGCCCACACCCGCGACAAACATGGTGCTGATCGCCAAAACGAGCGCGGAGGAGACATTATAGAATCCAACCTGAATCGTCCCGGCGAGCATGAGATTGAGAAGAATAATATCGGCGTTTTTTCCCGTAACAAACGTAATGAACTCCATGGCTGTCTGCGATTTGCAAAACGAGCGCACGGGGACAAAATCCACTTTCTCTTCTTGCCCGGAAAATATGCCGCGGCTCATCCATCCAATAGCGAGCATTGTCAGAACGCTCGTTGCCGACAGAAGAAAAAGAACGACACCCGCGCTGCCGCCGTTTTTGTATATCCACGCCGCACCGGCGACATTGACCAACTGCATCGATGCCTTCGCTATTTTGGGATTCCTGAGATCCATCCGCGCCGAAAAATAGGCCATGAAAAGAGCCGTAAGGCCCATTGAAACGATGTAGAAACCCATCCAACCCAGCAGATAACCGACCCTCGGCTGGGACAGGTAAGACATCAACGGACCCGCCAGAACAAACAAGACCGTGGCCACGAATACACCTGCACCCAACCTGACCGCGACAAAGCGCCGCATCAGGCACCTCATCATGGAAGGATTGTTTTCCGCCAGGGGAGCTGCGTGGACTATGGTGGCCCGCTCCAGGCCGAGACCGGCGAGAATCAGGCCCAGGGAGGCATAACTGATAATCGTTCCGTAAAGACCGAATTCCTGAACGCCGATTGCGCGGGCGACGAGAACCGCGAAAACCAGATAAAAACCGTAATCCAGGACTCCGCCTATTTGACTCCAGACGAATCCCCGCTTGGCGCGCCGGCTAACCGCCTCCCGCTTTCCTTCCCCGCCGGCCCGCGGTTCGTTGGTCTCAAGAGGTGTCGGATCCATTTGATCGTTCTTCCGGAGGGGCGGAGTGGAACCCGCGTACAATGGGTCGCGCCTGTAACGCAATCACCGTGAATAATAGCCTATTTAATCACCGGTGATCCCGTCCAGCGACAGCGGTTTCCCGTTCAGGTCAACCGTACTCGTCAACGGAACCGCGGATTGCACCATGCTTTCGGCAAAACATCCCTGCTTTGCGTTCCGGATAAGGGCGGCTACTTTTTCCTCGGGTTCATCCGATTCGACGGTAAAATGCGTCCGCACAGCGGTGCATCCCGACTCCACCGTACCTTTCAGGACGGAGCCCTTCAAAAAATAATCGAAATCAACCTTGCAGCTTGCCTTCTTGAAGGAAATTTTCATCATGTGCGCGTACCGCGCAAGCTGGGTGAGAAGTCAGAAACCCACGCCCATAGCGATGTAGCATAGGGGCTGCGGGTAGGAGTCCTCACCCCCGATGCGCTCGGGCTCGTCACAGTAGACTTCGAAATGCCGATGCCTACCCAGTTTGAGTTGGCCTTCCCCCTCAATGGTTTCGGTATCCGCGGACATGGTGAAGACATAACCCGGAGCGGGGAGCTCGGGTTTGTCGATGGCACGCTCTCCGGGAACGGAACTGTCTTTTCTCGGATCCAGCGGTTGTTCCATTGATCTTTCTCCTCAACAAATCCGTAAGATGAATTTCATACGCTTTTATCGGCTGAGAGCGCGTTCTCGCCCGCATGAAAAAGAAGTTCTCCACTGGGACAAAGAGGATACGGCCGTCACCCAACATTTCATCTTGTCGGACATCCGAAAGAATAGTAAATTGCGTATATGTTCTCTCGTAACTTTAACCCGTTCCCGCTCCTCCGTGTCATACGAAATTTTCTTTGTAGCAATTTGATCTCCGTTTTTCCGCGGGAAACCCGTCCGATTCATCTTAAACCCGGGCTTGAAAATAATTTTTATGCCCATGATTTTCTGAAAGAGGAGACCACATCATGAGTCAGACCGGAAGAGCTTGCGTCGCCGAGGCGATCGGCACCTTCGGACTCTGTTTTATCGGTGCAGGTTCTATCATTTTGGACGCGAAAACCGGCGGGGGGGTGGGGCTCATCGGCATCGCCCTCGCACACGGGGTGATTCTCTCCATCATGATTTCCGCCCTCGGCGGCGTATCGGGAGGACACTTCAACCCGGCGGTGACCATCGGGTTTCTCGTAACAAAAAAACAAGAGGCCGGAGAAGGCATTTCCTACATTATCAGCCAACTCGTTGGAGGCACAGTCGCCGGCCTCCTGCTGAGGGCTATTTATGCGCCGGAGGTATGGCAAAAAGTTCACCTCGGCACCCCCATGCTGGGTGAGGGCGTAAGCGTCGGGACGGGAATACTGGTCGAAATCGTTCTCACATTTTTCCTTGTTACCGCGATTTGGGGCACCGCGGTGGACGACCGCAAGCCCGATATCGGCGGGTTCGGAATCGGCCTGACCCTTACGGCCGACATTCTCATGGGCGGACCCCTTACCGGCGCCTCGATGAACCCTGCCCGAACTTTCGGTCCCGCCCTCGCCGGAGGTGGATTCGACGGCCATCTCGTTTACTGGATAGGCCCGATAATTGGAGCCGTGATCGCCGCTGTTCTCTATAACAATATTTTAATCAAGAAAGACTAAGCCGCCTCCCCGCCGGGCCTGTTTCCTTTCCCGGCCGGCCGGCGTTCCGGGCTTCACTGAAAAAAAGCGGCGGACAGTAAATCTCCTGGCCGCCGCTTTGCTTTCAGGTCCGAAACACCGAAATCAGGCCATCACGGCCTCGCCCACAAGGCCGTAGGATTTTGCGAAGGCCTCGAGTTTTTTGAGGTTCTCCGCCGACGGCGAGCACAGGGGCAAACGGAACTCGAGATCGCACTTCCCCATGAAGTGAAGAGTCGCCTTCGCCGGGATGGGGTTCGACTCGATGAACATCATCGAATTCAACTCCCACATTTTATAGTGCAGCTCCAGCGCCCGGCCGGTGTCGCCGTCCAGTTGGGCCTGGCACATTTCGGAGACATCCGCGGGGGCGACATTGGCCGTAACCGAAATAGTCCCCTTCCCTCCCATCATCATGAGAGGCAAATTCACGAAATCATCTCCCGAGAGAACGGTGAAATCATCCGGACATTGATCGATGACGCTGCAAATCATTTTGAGATCACCGCTGGCCTCTTTGATCGCGGCGATATTCGGAATTTCAGCCAA
>JAVEPB010000225.1 GCA_030922375.1 bacterium
TCCCGTGCCTTGGCGGCGACGGGCCGGACGGCTACCCAAATTCAAATTATCGAGCTCCGCTTCCGGAGTCGCTGCTCGAAAATAGGATATGAATCGTGGGTCCTCGTACACCACCGCACGGTAGTGGGTGCACGCCGTTTCAGAGAGATTCTCCATCATCTTACGCCAAGACGAGGCAGGAGGAATGGGAGAAGAGAGAGTAGCCTGAAGGGAGGCCGAGGTGTAAATTTCGAGGGTGCGAGATGCAATTTCCAGCATTCCGAAGCGGTTTTGAATCACCTCGCCCTGCTGTGTCACACGAAGTCGTCCCTGTACCGAGCCTGGCGGCTGGGCGAGAATTCCCATATACGTGGGACCACCTCCGCGGCCCACGCTCCCACCCCGGCCATGGAAGAGCGTGACCTGTACCCCAAGATCCTGGCAGACGGCGACAATATCTTCCTGCGCTTTAAAAAGTTCATATGCGGCCGACAAAATTCCGGAATCCTTGGCCGAGTCCGAATAGCCAATCATAATCTGGATGGAACCCTGAATATGACTCCGGTACCAAGGCATCGAGAGAAGTTGCCGCACAGTTTTTCCGGCAGCACGAAGATCCTCAACCGTTTCAAACAGGGGAACCACCGGGAGGAACCCTTGAATCCCAGCTTGGCGCTTTAGAAGCTCTACAACGAGAGTGTCCGAAGGTGCCTTGGCCATGGATATCACGTAGGCCCCGAGGAACTCCGGGCCCAATTCAGACGCTACGGAAAAAGTATCCAAAACATCTTGAATGCGCTCGCTCCCTTTGAAATTGGGTCGGAGCAGAGACCGATGCATCCTAAGCTCTTGAGCAAGAAAGTTGAGGCGCTTCTCCTCGCTCCAATCAGAGAAAAGACCCTCCCCGAGGGACTCAGTGATGGAATCCATAACCTCTGTGTGCCGGTCCGCCTCCTGGCGCAGGTCCAGTCGGGCTAGGGTGAGACCAAAACAGGAGAGCCGCCGAATCAGGTCCAGGAGTCTGCCATCAGCGACTGCTTCGGCCCTCGCCTCCTGTAGGGAACGATAGGAAAGCATTAGCGGTTCCATTAGTTCTTCGGCCTTATGGTAGACGTCTGATTCCACAGCTTGGCGCCCTTCCAATTTTGCCTCGATGGAGGAAATCGAAAGGAGCAGCCGGCTGCGAATTTCTTTCATGAGTTCCCGGTAGGGCTCTCGAACTCCTCCGGTGCGCTCCCGGAGTTCTGGGTTGCAAGTAACGAGGGAAAGTTCGTTTTGCAGGGCGTGGACTTCTTGCTCGTATAGATTCAAGGCTACCCATTTTGCCTGTAAGCAGACTTCTCGTGTGTTGGCAGGTGTTACGTTGGGATTTCCGTCCCGGTCGCCCCCTGTCCACGTGCAGAAGCGGATAGGAGTAGCGCCGATTGGCAAGGATTTTCCCATGATTTTCCGGAGTGAATGGTTAAGGGTGCGGAGGAACCGGGGAATTGAGTCCCAGAGTACCCCTTCGAAAAAGGCAAAATCTGTCCTCGCCTCATCTATGGGAGTTGGGCGTTGAGACCTGACTTCGTCGGTCAACCAGATTGAGGTGATCTCTCCTCTAAGGGCTTCGTGAAGTTCTTCCCGCTCCATATGGGTAAGTTCCGACCGGTCTAGCTCCCCTAGAATGGAGGCAATCCGGTTGTGCTTCTGCAAGAGGGTGCGGCGAGCAATCTCGGTCGGATGGCGGGTGAGAACAAGTTCGACCTGGAGGGAGGAAATTGCTTCGAAAAGTACATCGGGAATTTCGCCCTCAGTGATCAGACGATTGAATGTCTCTTCGCAGGAACCGGGCTGTGGGGAAGCCTTGGAGTCACGCTGGTAGAAGCGTCGCCTACGAACACGATGGTGCTGCTCGGCGATATTCGCCAGGTTCAGAAAATGGCAGAACGAGCGAGCGACAAGATGGGCATTTTCGACAGATAGCTCAGCGAGGTAGCGACTCAGTTCATGAGAATCTTGCTTGTTTCCACTCCGCGCCCCTTTTGAGAGGGTCCGAACGTGCTCAACCATCTCAAACACGGATTTCCCGGCTTGTTGGGAGATAACATTTCCCAAAAGGGCTCCCAAGAGACGAACGTCCTGTCGGAGCGCCGAATCCGAATTATTGATATTTCCCATATTGGTGTCTCTGGTGATTCAATGGATTATTGCTTCTGATTCACGCTCCGCATAAACTCCCCCTACCCGCACAACGCAAGGTTGTGCTTTCTTCTAGGAGTTGTATCACTTCCTTCGCCGCCTCAGAAACTAAAGACGAACTCTTAAGCCTTTGGGCTAATTCAGGCGGTATTCTACAAATGTGGTGAATTCTGAGGTGGGCGATTATCACAAGAAAAAAACTATAAGAATTGGGAGTGGCCTACCCTCGGAAGACCGATACCAATATCAGCCTGAGCCCGGCAATCCTTACGGGAGGGCAGTTGCTACCCTACTTTTCAGGTCTGAGTTCCTGGGCGGATTCCAATCCCGTTTCGGGATGGACCCCTGCCGGCGAGACGAAAAGGAGTCAGGATGAGCGGTTACTCCGCGCTGATGGAACTTGAGTGCTCAAAAACGGGCGAGAGATTCCCGGTGGACTCGTTGCGCAACCTGAGCCCGGCGGGCGCGCCCCTTCTGGCGCGCTACGATCTCGAGGCCGCCGCCCGGACCCTGCGCCCGGGGGCACTGGCGGACCGGCGGGCGGACATGTGGCGCTACCACGAGCTTTTGCCCGCGCCCTCCGAGGAGGCTGTCGTCTCCCTCGGCGAGGGGATGACCCCCCTCCTCGAGGCCCCCCGCCTGGGCGCCAGATTGGGCCTGAGCCGGCTCTACATCAAGGACGAGGGAAAAAATCCGACGGGCAGCTTCAAGGCGCGGGGGATGTCCGCCGCCGTCTCGATGGCCCGCCTTCTTGGGGCGGGAAAAATCGCCGTTCCCACGGCGGGAAACGCGGGGGGCGCCGCCGCCGCATACGCCGCCCGCGCGGGGCTCGAGGCCCATATTTTCGTCCCGGCGGACGCGCCCGCCGTACACAAGGCCGAGTGCGTTCTGGCCGGAGCGAATGTGACCGAGGTGCGCGGCACCATCTACCATTGCGGGGCCCTGGTCGCCCGGCGGGGGCCCGGCGAGGGCTGGTTCGACCTGTCCACCTTCAAGGAGCCCTACCGCGCCGAGGGAAAAAAGACGATGGCCTTCGAGCTTTTCGAGCAGTTGAACGAAGAGCTTCCAGACGCCATTGTGTATCCCACCGGCGGAGGCACCGGCCTGGTCGCGATGTGGAAGGCTTTCGGCGAGATGGAGGCGATCGGGTGGATCGGCCCGGAGCGGCCGCGCATGATCTCGGTCCAGGCCGAGGGGTGCGCTCCCCTGGTGAGGGCGCTAGAGGCAGGCCGGAACGAGGCCGGGCGTTGGGAAAACCCGACGACGCGGGTTTCGGGGCTGCGCGCCCCCAAGGTGCTCGCCGACACCCTGTGCCTCGAGGCGATTCGCGAGAGCGGCGGCACGGCGGCGGCGGTACCCGACGAGGCGATGTTCGAGGCCCAGCGCGAGGCCGGGGCCACCGAGGGCGTGCCGGTATGCCCCGAAGGAGCGGCCTGTGTCGCCGCCCTCCGGACGCTCCGGGAGCGCGGCGCGGTGGGCGCGGACGAACGCATCGTGATGTTCAACACCGCCACGGCGATTAAATACGCCGACATGGCCGCCGCGGAGTGCCCGATCGTGGATCCGTTGCCGGAGCGGGAGGAGACCGGATGATGGAGATCACCCGCCGCGAGGAGTTCAGCGCGGCGCACCGTCTGTTTAATCCCGATTTCACGGACGAGAAAAACGAGGCCCTCTACGGCCCCTGCGCAAACCCGCACTACCACGGGCATAACTACGTATTCGAGGTGACCCTCCGAGGCCCCGTGGACCCTCGGACGGGGATGACCTACAACCTCGCCGATTTGAAAGAGATCATGCGCCGCGAGGTCGTCGAGAAGGTGGATCATAAAAATCTCAACGAGGACGCCGCCGATTTCATGAAAAAACGAATTCCGACGGCGGAGAATCTCGCCGTATCCATCTGGGAGCGGATCGAAGCGCATATCGAGTGCGGACTCCTTCACCGGGTCCGACTTTTCGAGAACGAGCGAAATTTCGTCGATTACTACGGGGAGCGATAGGATGGGGGGTGAAGGCGTGAGGGGCCTCGCGGGCAAACGCGTGGTTCTCACCGGCGCCTCTCGGGGTATTGGCCGCGCCTGTGCCCTTCGGCTGGCCGGTGGGGGCGCGTGCATTCTTGCCGTCGCCCGAGGGGGCGAGGCGCTGGACGCCCTGGCCGGTGAGGCGGCGGAGCTGCCGGGCCGGATCTTCCCCTATCCCGGCGATGTGACCGACGAAACGGGAGCCGAGGCGCTGGCCGAGGAAGCCGGAAAGCGGCTCGGTGGTGTGGACGCCTTGGTGAATAACGCGGGCGCCGCCGTTTTCCGGGAGATTGAGGCTCTTTCCCCGGAGGATTTCGACGCTACGCTCGCGGTTTGCCTGAAAGCCCCCTATTTGCTCACGCGCTCGCTCGCGCCCCTCCTCGAGAAATCGGGCGGGGATGTCATCAATATTTCCTCCATCGCCGCCGTGGACGGTTTTTCGGGGGGAGCGGCCTATTGCGCCGCGAAGGCGGGGCTCGAGGGTCTCTCCCGGGCGCTGGTCCAGGAGCTTCGGCCCAGGGGGATCAGGGTGACCATCCTTCGCCCCGGCGCCACCGCCACTCGCATGTGGGAAGGCATTCCGGGGGAGTTCGACGCATCGAAAATGATCCCGCCCGGGGTGGTCGCTGAGTCGCTGGAATACGTTTTGACCCTGTCCAGGGAGGCTTGGACGGAGACGCTGGTTCTCTACCCTCCGGGGGGAAAGGTATAAACCCCATGAAAACAGAGAATTCAGGGATTGAGCTATCGCGGCTTTCCCCTCATAATAGAGGAAAGTTCCGGGGCTGTGGCCAGCCCGGCCATTCGCTGGCCGGTGCGGGGGTGATTGTTTGATCCGGAATCCGCCCATTGGTTCTTGATGAGGAGATTCAGTACTCGTGTCCACCGCGATCGGTATCCTAGTGGGTGGGGGGCCTGCTTTTCTACGCTATCCTTTCCCAGGGCGGCATCGGAATTTTCTACGACCCCGGATCGATCATGATCGTCGGCGGGGGTACGCTTGCGGCGGTCCTCATCTCCTTTCCTCTGCAGCGCGTCGTCGGTGTGTTCAAGATTCTGAAGAACGTCTTCGGGCGCGAGATTTCGGATGCTGGCGCCTATATCGCCGCCGTGGTCCGGCTGGCCCACAAGGCCCGGAAGGAATCAATCCTCAGCCTTCAGAACAACGCCCAGAAGGTCAATAACCGGATCATGCGCATGGGGCTTCAGCTGGTCATCGACGGCCAGCCGCCCGAGATCGTCCGCGCGGTGATGGAGACCGAACTCGACGGCCTTCTGTCGCGCCACGACGAGGGCGCGCGCATTTTCAAATCCATGGGGCGTTTCTCACCGGCCTTCGGGCTGATCGGCACCCTGATCGGACTGATTTCGATGCTGCGCTCCCTCTCGGGCGGCACCGAGAACCTCGGCCCCGGGATGGCGGTCGCGCTGGTGACGACGTTCTACGGCGCCCTCACCTCGAATCTTTTTTTCCTGCCGATCGCCGATAAACTCGAAAACCGCTCCGAGAAGGAAGTCCAGCAAGTGCGGATTATCATCGAGGGGATCCTGATGATCCAGGAGGGCGGAAACCCAAGGCTGATCGAGCAGAAGCTGAACGCGCATCTCGAGCCCGAACAGCGGATTCAGCACTTCGAGCGGATGCTCCGCCGCGAGAAGGGCGCGCAGGCGCAGGGGTAATAAGCCATGTCCAATTCGCCTCCTCCAGTGCCACCGGTCAAAAAAGAAGATCCTCCCGCCGAATGGCTCATGACCTTCGGCGATATGATGGCGCTTCTCCTGACGTTTTTCGTTCTTCTGATCGGGATATCGAGTCCCGACCCCGGGAAGTTCGACTAGGCCATGAAATCGATCGCCGACGCACTCGGCGCCGCGCCGGTTTCGACGGAGACCCTGATGGTCGCCGAGAAAGAATCGGAGGCGTCTTTTGAAAATTTGGGAAGCCAGGTCAAGGAAATCATCAACGAAGGAAACATGCAGGACGTCGTCGAGGTCGAAGTCAACGAGAAGGGAATCGTCTTGAACATCGTGGGCGGCGCCCTTTTCAAGTCCGGCGGGGCCAGGGTGACGAAGGGCATCAAGCCGCTGATCCTCGAAGTGGGGCTCATGGTAAAGAAGCTTCCCTATAAAATCATCGTCGAGGGGCACACCGACAGCTCGAAAACCAGGGGCGGGCGGTATCCCTCAAACTGGGAGTTGTCCGCCGCCCGCGCGGCCGCGGTGGTGCGGGTGATGGTGGAGGAGGCGGGTGTGGGTCCCGAAAGATTTTCGGCCGTCGGTTTCGCCGAGTTCAGGCCCTTGTATGCCCAGACCAAGGCGAACCGGGCCAAGAACCGCAGGGTGGAGATCATCATCTCCAGAGAGGGGCAGGGCAGTTGAGTCTCGATTCCCGGATGAATTTTTCAGATGACAGCGCGGATGCCGAGGGCGGGTTTTTTGCGGATATCTTTAAGGAAAAGTTCAATTTCTGGCAAAAAGGAGTGGCCAACCGCTCGTTTTCGCGGGTGGAGGTGTCCTTTCCCTGCCAGTTTGCGGTAATTTCCGAAAAGGAGTTCAATTCGCTCTATTCCGCCTACATGGCCACCCCGACGCGCGGCCGCGGTAGCCCGGTCCCGGAGGTCCCGAAGGCGTCCCCGAAAGAGGATTCCGGAAAGATGGCCGGAGCGATTATGGAAAGGCTCGACCGCATCGAGGAGAAACTCGACCGGCTTCTCGGGGCCCCGCTGATTGATGCGCGCCAGGCCGTCCGGATTCCGGCCAGACCGTCAATGGAAACGGGCCACGTCCGGGACATCTCCGGCGGCGGGATACTACTGGGCTCGCCCGGGGTTTTCGGCCAGGGCGATTTTTTGAATATCATGATTAATATTCGCGACCCCTATCCGATGTATATTGAGGCGTTGGGGCGGGTGGTCCGTCTTCTTCCTCCACTGGTGGATTCGCTCAACGAGTCGGCTTGTGAGTTCGCCGGCATACACGAAGAGGATCGGGAGGAAGTAAGCTCTTTTGTGAAAAGGCAACAGCGCGAGTTGGCGCGCGTTCGTCAAATCGACTAACAAACCGGGAATCGAAAAATGGCCAATGAAGATTTCGAAACGTTAGGACAGGACAGCGGGCAGGCCCGGAACACCGCCCGGACAGCCGAAAGATTTCCAATCGAGTACGAAATTATCACGGACAAGGAACTTCAGCTCCTCAAGCCGATGTACCTTGATGCGCGCACCTCGGAGCGCTCGGACGGCCCGGGCGGCGGCGCCGATGCGTTCATGGCGATGGGCGTTCCCCCGGCGCAGATTATGATGTTCCAGCAGACCATGCGCGCCTTCAAATCGCTCGAGGACAAGCTCGACGAGGTTCTCAAGGCGACGGGCGCTTCGCCCGAGGACGCGAAGAAGTTGAACAAAGCGATGTGCGTGGACATTTCGGCCGGCGGGATGAGGATGATCACCGCCCAGAAGGTGAAGCGGGGCGCCTTAGCGAAACTGGTGCTCACCCTTCCGCCGCTTCACCCGGTCATCGTCGTGGCGGTCGGAAAAATCGTAAAGGCCAGCCCGATTCGGCTTTCCTCGGGCAAGCGGGCGATGGAGACGGCGATAGCGTTTGAGGTGATCAACGAGGACGACCGCGAGGAAATCGTCGCCTACAGCTTCAAACGGCAACGGCAGGAAGCTGCGAGAAACCTCGCCACGGACGACGACGACGATTACTAGAGAATTCTTTCCCGTTTGGCGAACCCTTTTCGAAATCGAACTAACCGAATCATTTGGACGGCGCCCGCCCCTTGGGAGCGGGCGTTTATGAACCGGGCCGTCCGGAGAGACGCGCCCGGAGGAGCAATGAATTGGCATCGATTCAGAATAAAATTACCGACGAAACGGTCGAGGCCGAGGTGGGTAGCACCATCCTTGAAGGCAATCTGGACAATGACATCGAGCATCCTTGCGATTGCGGCGGTAACTGCGCCTGCTCGACCTGCAAGGTGATCGTCATCTCGGGGGGCGAGATCCTGTCCTCCCAGGAAGAGGACGAGCGGGACACCCTGGACGCCTACGGCTGGGACCCGGACGAATTTCGCCTCGCCTGCCAATGCGTGATCAAAAGCGAGGGGAACGTCGTCATCGAGTTTCCGGAGCCCGAATAGGCCCGCCGCCGCTCAGACACCCTCCCAGGCTTTTACGACTACACCGAACGGATAAGCGCCCTCCCGAATCAGGTTCGGGGTCTCCCCCCGTACGTCCACAATTGTAGAAGGGGCCTCTTTTTCGCCCGAAATTCCGCCGTCGAGGATGAGCTCGAGCGCCCCGCCGAAGCGCTCCTCAATGGCGGCGGCACCTGTCAGCGGCGTTTCGCTGGGCGCATTTGCGCTCGTCGCGGCGAAGGGCCCCGCCGCCCGCGCGAGGGCCTGGCAGAGCGCCTGCTCCGGGTACCGGACGGCCACTCCCCCGCCCCCCCCGATCAGGAGGGGGGAGATTTTCTCACCCGCCGGCAGGATGAGGGTCAGCGGTCCCGGCCAAAGAAGATAGAGTTTTTCCCATATATTTTCGTGGAGTGGCCGGGTCAGCAGGGAGAGTTGATCGAGGCGGCCGATGAGGATCGGCGCACCCTTCTCCCCTCCCCGGCCCTTGATTTCATAAAGTTTTTCGGCGGCCTTGGCGTCCTCCGCCCGGGCGCAGAGGCCGTATATCGTGTCGGTTGGGATGGCCACCACCTCTCCCTCGCGGAGGGCGGCGGCGGCGCGGCGCACAGCGGTCTCCTCCGGCGAATCCGGCCGGACGGGGAGAATCTCCGCCACGGGGGCTACTTCCGGGCGGCGCGTTTGGGTGATTTTTTCCGGGCGGCCCGCTGTTTTTGAAGCTTCCGGTCCGCCTTGAGGACTTTATCGCGCTGCCCTTGGGCGAATGTGCGGTAGCGCTTGGCGAGGGCCGGGTCCGAGAGGGCGAGGATGCGCGCGGCGAATAGGCCAGCGTTGCGGGCCCCGGCGGAGCCGATGCCCATCGTCGCCACCGGAATTCCGGGCGGCATCTGCACCGTCGAGAGCAGGGCGTCGAGCCCGTTGAGCGAGGACGCGTCCATGGGCACGCCGATGACGGGAAGGTCGGTGGCGGCGCCCACCACCCCGGCGAGATGGGCGGCCATCCCCGCGCCCGCGATGAGGACGCGGATCCCCCGGCCGGGGGCCTCCCTGACGTACTCGTGGACCTCCTCCGGTGTGCGGTGGGCCGAGAGGACGCGCATCTCGCACGCCACCCCCAACCCCTCGAGCGCGTCAGCCGCCGCCTCCATCGCCTCGAGATCGGAGGCGCTTCCCATGACGATGCCCACCTGCGGGTTTTTCATGTGCCGGGTCCCCTATTGCGGGATGAAGGCGGTGAGCTCGATCTCGAGCTTGGCGCCCGCGATGATGCCCCCGGCCTGAAAGGTCGTCCGCGCCGGTGGGTCGTCGATGCCGAAGTATTCCTCGAACACGTCGTTCATCTCCTTGAGGTCGCCGAGGTCGGCCATGAAGATCGTGACCTTGACCGCGTTGGCGAGCGAGGTGCCCGCCTCCTCGCAGACGGCCTTGAGGTTCTCGATGATCTGGCGGGTCTGGGGGCCCGCGCCGCCCGGGACGAGTTCGCCCGTCGCCGGGTCGATGGGAAGCTGCCCCGAGCAGTAGAGCCACTCGCCCGCCGCGATGGCCTGGGAGAGGGGTACCTTGCCCGAGGCGGCTTTATCGGTGTGGATGACTTTCTTTTCCATTCGAAGGGCCTCCGGATAAGATTACGGGATTTGGAGAGAAAAGACGCCTCCTGATAACCTGCGGCGCGGGCCGCGTCAAGGCGGGGCGGCCCGGCCGATCTGGTGTTAGAATATGGGTAGCCTGCTGCCCACGGCAGGCGGACTGTGGCCCCTGTCTGTGGTCGCAGGCGGGCAAGGAGCGAGATCATGGAAATGGAGTTATTCGATTCTCCCGGGGGCGATTCGGGCGCAGAGCCTTCCGGAGGCGGCCCGCCCAAGGGTGGGGGCCCGAACAGGGGCCCCGGCAAGGACGCTCCCCTCGCCGACCGGATGCGCCCGCGCAGTATCGACGAGGTGCTGGGCCAGGATCATCTCCTCGGGCCGGGCAAGGTCCTCCGCCGGGCGATCGAGCGCGACGAGGTGCGCTCGGTGATTTTCTGGGGCCCGCCGGGAACTGGCAAAACCACCCTCGCGCGAATCATCGCCGCCCGGACGGGGGCGCACTTCATCACCCTGAGCGCCGTCCTCCACGGGGTGAAGGACCTCCGCGCCGGGCTGGAGGAGGCGCGGGCGATGCGCCGCCGGGGGCGCAAGACCATCCTTTTTATCGACGAGATTCACCGCTTCAACAAGGCACAGCAGGACGGCCTCCTGCCCGCCGTCGAGGACGGCACCGTCATCCTCATCGGGGCGACGACCGAAAATCCCTCCTTCGAGATCATCCCGGCGCTGATCTCGCGCTCGCGCGTGTTCGTTCTCGAGGCGCTCGGGGAGGATTCGATCCTCGCGCTTCTGGGCAGCGCGCTCGGGGACGAAGAGCGCGGTCTGGGAGGCGCGTCCCTCCGGACCCAAGACGACGCCCTGCGGCGCATCGCCTCGCTGTCGAGCGGGGACGCCCGCGCGGCCCTCAATATCCTGGAGCTCGCCGCCGCCATCGCCCTGGACGAGTCATCGCTTGGTGGCCCCGAGGACGAGGCCCCCGCCATCGGCGAGGCCGAGGTCGCCGAGGCGGCCCAGCGTCGGACCCTTCTCTACGACAAATCGGGCGAGGAGCATTTCAACCTCATCAGCGCCCTGCACAAAACCCTGCGCAGCTCGGACGCCGACGGCGCGCTCTACTGGCTGGGCCGGATGCTCGAGGCGGGCGAGGACCCGATGTACATCCTCCGCCGCCTGGTGCGCTTCGCCTCAGAGGACGTCGGCCTCGCCGACCCCCAGGCGCTACAAGTCGCCATGGCGGCCCAGCAGGCGTTTCATTTCATCGGCCTGCCCGAGGGGAAGCTCGCCATCGCCGAACTCGCCGTCTACCTCGCCGCTGCGCCCAAGAGCGACGCCGTCTACCGCGCCTACGGCCGGGTCAAGCGCGCCATCGACGATCATCCCGCCGAGCCCGTGCCCAAGCACCTGCGCAACGCGCCGACCGATCTGATGAAGGAGCTCGATTACGGGAAGGGCTACCAGCACGCCCACCAGTTCGACGACGCTGTTGTCGAGATGGAAGGCCTCCCCGACGGCCTTCGCGGCGCGCGCTTCTACGAGCCGACCGGCCGGGGTTTCGAGGAAGAGATCGCCCGGCGTCTCAGCCGCCGGGAGGATATTCTCGCCGAGCGCCTGGGTCGGACGCTGGGGGTGCCCGACGAGCCGCCCGAGAGGGACCTTCGCCCCTCGGACCCCGCCATGCCGGGCCGCCGGGGCCGTAAGCCCGGAGGCCGCAAGCCCAAGGGCCCCGCCACGCCGAGTTAGGCCCCCTTTCAAGGTGAATGTCCCGTGCAGGGGATTTTCCCACCCCCCTCGGAATCGCGCTAGGTAAAATATCCGGCCGAGGTCTGTATCTCCCCCGAGACGAGCAGCGAGAAAAAATCGTTGAACCATTTCACGAACCGGTCGGCGTGCTCCGGGGTGCCGATGGGGTATTGCCTCATCTTCCACCGGTTGGCGCCGCCGGTTTGCTTGATGACGGAGCCGGCGTTGTAGGCGCAGGCCACCCTGGGTGGATCGAAGTCCGTCTTTTCCTTCTGGTGGGCGATGTAGGCCGCCCCCACGCGTATCGAATTATCCGGCTCGAGCAGCCAGCTCCGGCCGATGGTTTCATCAATGTTTTCATTTTCCATCATCCACCCGGCGGTGGAGATCAGTGTTTGCATCAGGCCGGGCGAGATTTTATCCGGGGTCCGATCGTCCGAGAGGTATCCGGGCTCGAGCCGGACCCGATCGGGCCGTCCGTCGCTTTCGGTGCAGATGGTGGCGAGGATCAGCTCGGCGGGAACCCCGTAGTGTCCGGCCCATCGCTCGATAGAGCCGCCAAAGTCGTCCCAGACGCGCTTGACTGTCGTTGGCGCCCCCCGCGTCCGCTCGACCCCTGAGTTTTCGATCTCGAGGCCGCGGCGGCCGAGCCGCCAACGGACCCCTCCCCCGAACGCCGTGTGGAAATGAAAAACGAAGGCGGGGACATCGACCGAGGGAGACAGGTTCCCGGCGATGTTCTCGGGCAGCCGCTCCTGGATTTTGGCGGCAGCGCCGCCCCCGGCTCCGATCTCGATATTCGCCATATCTCGCTCCCTCCGGCCGGGGGCGGAATCGCCCTCGGCGGAGGAAGGATATGGGATACCCGAAAAAGAAGGTCTACAGGAAATTACAAGAAACAACTGGAAACAACACGATACGGCGCGAAAGAGGCTTTGGCCTAAATTATTTTGGCCGGAGAGGCCGCGCGGCTATTCGCTCTTGGGCAGGTATTTTTCCTCTAGCTTTTGAATCTCGCCGTAGCCGGCGATCCGGAAGCGCTCCTCGAAATCGATGAGCCGGCCCCTGATCGACTCGACCCCGCCCTCCTCGCGGAGGGTTTCGAAGACCTCGCGCATGGCGAAGGCGCTCGCGCGCTGGGCCTCGCCCGGAAATATGGCGATCTTGTAGCCGAATTCTTCAAGTTTATTGACCGGGATGCGCACGGATTTCCCCGCCATGTTCATCAGGCAGGGGGCGTCCAACTCCCGGGGGACGCGGGCGATCTCCTCTTCTCCCTGTGGCGCCTCCAGAAAAAGAACGTCCGCCCCCGCCTCGCGGTAGAGGCGGCTGCGGTTAATAGCCTCATCCATCCCGAGGGACTGGCGGGCGTCGGTCCGCGCGACGATCACGAGGCCCGAGTCCCCCCGCGCGGCGCGGGCGGCCTCGATCTTGAGGGCCATCTCCTCGGCGGGGACCACCCGCTTCCCCTCGAGGTGGCCGCATTTCTTGGGCGTCTCCTGATCCTCGATCTGAATCCCGGCGGCCCCGGCGCGGATGAACTCCTCGACCGTCCGGGTCAGGTTCACCGCGTTTCCGTAGCCGGTGTCGGCGTCGGCGATGAGAGGAAGATCGGTGGCCGAGGTGATCCGCGCGCAGGCGGCGGCCATCTCGGTCAGGGTGAGCAGCCCCACGTCGGGCGCCCCGAAGGTGCCCAGCGAGACGCCCGCTCCCGTCATGTAGAGCACGTCGAAGCCGGCCTCCGCCGCCATCTGGGCCGAGAGGCCGTCGCTCACTCCGGGGGCGGTGATGATGCCCGGCGCGCCGAGGCGCGCGCGAAGGATGGCAGCGGGGTCGGGCATGAAGGTCTCCTCGTGTGAATGAATTTCTCATTATAGCCTAACGGGCGAGGCGCGCTAAAGGTTTTCGGGCGCGCGGCGGGTCAGTTCCATCTGTCGCAGGCCGAATACGTCTCCCGCTTTTTAATCCTCCGGGGCAGCCTGGTTTCCTCGCCGGCGCAGGCCCGGTCCACCTGCAGATGGTGCAGGTTCAAGGCGCCTCCGAGCATGGCCTCCCTGAGGTTGGCCCCGGCCAGGTCGGCATCCTTCAGATCGGCCCCGTCCAGGTCGGCCCCGATGAGCACCGCCCCGGCGAGGCTGGCCTCCCCGAGCTTGGCCCCGCCGAGCTTGGTTTCCTCGAGGTACGCTCCCCTGAGGTCGGCTCTTCTCAGGTCGGCCCCCCTGAGGTCGGCCGCGCTCAAGGAAGTCCTGCGGAGATTGGCCCTTCGTAGATCGGTCTCTCTGAGGTTGGCTCCGAGGAAATTCGCCCTGCGAAGGTGGGCTCCCCTCAGGTCGGCCTCCGCAAGGTCGGCTCCCCTGAGATTGGTCCAAAAGAGGTTGGCCTCCCTGAGGTCGGCCCCCCTGAGATCGGCGCCGCTCAGGTCGGCCGCTCTGAAGTCGGTTTTTCTCAGGTCGGCTCCCCTGAGGTTGGCCCCGCTGAAATCGGTTTCGCTGAGGCGGGCTCCTTTCAGGTCGGCCCGGCCGCCTCCGGCTTTTTTCGGTTGGGCCCCGGCCCCGAGAAAAATCAAGGCGGAAAGCGCGGCGGCGAAAAGGAGATTTTTCATACAGGTTATTACCCGTTCACTTTCACAGGTTCTCTTTGACAGGAGGAAAAAGCCGCATGAATTTTAAGGCGGCGGGACGAACGGGGCAAGATAAGCGTGGCAGGAGAGGTGGGCAAATGAGAAAATTGTTGATGTTCCAAAGAGAGACCGCACGAGGGGCGCAACGATACGCCCGCTCATGAAATATCGGGGATGGCGCTGTTATTTGTGGGACGAGGCGATGATTTTGCGCGCCTGGTCCTTGGCGGTTTCTTTGGCCTTGGCTTCAATCTTAATCTTGACCTTGGCCTTGCCCTTGTACGCCACTCTCGCTTTCGCGGAGTAGTCGCAGTAGCCGTCACCGCCGGCGAGCGCCGGGGCGGCGAAGATGAGGATTGCCGCAGCCGCCAAAATGATTTGCTTCATGGTGGACTGTCTCCTTCAAAAAACCAGCCGAGAAATTCACACGGGAAACCGGGGGAGGCTCCCCGGGGCCAATCCAAAATTACAGGTTACATGGTAAGGGGCGCATTTTCCCTGTCAAGGTGTTTATTTTGTACACGGGCGAAAAATCCGCACGGGTCGGAAGCCTGGCCTAACGAAAAAACAATTTAAAATCAGTGGCTTACAGGCGAACCCGCCGGGATGAATAGGAGGAAAAGGTCCGGGATGGGGCGGCGGCTCCAAGGCCTGAGCCGGGGATGTCACCGGAGGCGGCCCTCCGGAGCGGTCAGGAGTAGATCTCGGCTACGGGTTCGGTCTCGCCATTGAGGACGGCCTTCATCCTGAGGAGGTCGCCCATGACGACCTTTTTTTGGCTCGCGTTCCGGAGCAGATAGGCCGGATGGTAGGTGGCGAGGGTGGGGATGCCGCGATAGCGGCCGAACTTGCCGCGCAGCTTGCCAATCGGAATCTGGGTGGCGAGGAGAAACTGCGCCGCGAATTTGCCGAGGGCGACGATGAGCCGGGGCCGGATGATCTCGAGCTGTTTGTGGAGGTAGGGCTCGCAGCAGTCGATTTCTCCGGGCTCGGGGTTTCGGTTGCCGGGCGGGCGGCACTTGAGAACGTTGCAGATGTAGACATCGCTCCGGGGGATTTCGATGACATTTTCGATCATTCGAGTGAGCATCTGTCCCGCGCGGCCGACGAAGGGGATGCCCTGGGCGTCTTCGTCCCGGCCGGGCGCCTCGCCGACGAATACGAGCTCCGCATCCGGGTTGCCCACGCCGAATACGAGATTCGTCCGGCCGTGGCCCAGCTGGCAGCGGGTGCAGCCCTCAATCGCCCCGTTCAGCGCGGGGAGGGTCATCTCCTCTGCAGGGTTGAAGGGCAGTGGCGGGGGGTCCTTGCGGTGGGCGGAGCCCTTCGCGGGGGGCATCGTATCCTCCTTGGTGGGCAGGGAGAGGGCCGGGGCCGGCAGAACTTCCTTACGCGGGACGGGCGGTTTCGCTTCGTCCGATGTGCGTTGAGTTGCAGGAAGTGTTGCGGAAGTGGATGTTGCGGAAACAGGTGGCCCCGGCTCGGCGATGGTGCCGCCGAACTCCCCCTGCCCGTTTAAAGTGTCATGTGACGTGGTTGCGAATGCGCCACCGAGCGCAACATACCGTACGCCGGCGTCGCGCAAGTTATTCAAGTGGTACAAGAGCGTGCGTGAGTTGTTGCCGCTGGTATCCATCGGTTCCCTGGAACGGGCGTGGTGGGTGGTTCCAGGTAATATTACGAGCTTACCGCCCCTTTTGCCACATTTTGGCGATTCGGTCCAGAAGTTTTCCGGAAAGCAGGTATTTTTCCTGGAGCGGAAGCTCCTCCCCGCTCCCCGATGGGTCGAATATGATCGCCCGGCTGGTGTCCGCGCCCATGGCGTTTTCTTCTCCGGAAACCAGGTTCGCCACAATGAAATCAAGCTTTTTACGGCGCAATTTATCCATGGCGTTTTCCGCGAGTTGACCGGTCTCGGCGGCGAAGCCCACAAGGATGCGCTGGCCCTTCGATTCGCCCATTTCGGCGAGTATGTCGGCCGTTCTCTCAAGCTCGAGTACAGCCGGTCCGATCTCCTTTTTCTTTTTTTCATCCAGGGGAGCCGAAGGTCTGTAGTCAGCCACGGCGGCCGCCATGACGGCGGCGTCCGCGTTTCGCCAGGCGTCCAGCATGGCGGTGCGCATCTCCTCCGCGGTTTCGACCCGGATGACTTTCGCGCCGGCTGGGTCGGACAGGGAAACTGGTCCGCTCACGAGGGTGACCTCCGCTCCCCGTCCCGCCGCGGCCTCGGCGATGGCGAAGCCCATCTTTCCGCTCGATCGGTTCGAGAGGTAGCGCACCGCGTCCCATCTTTCTCTTGTGGGGCCCGCCGACACCAAAAGGCGGAGGCCGGCCAAATCGGGATTCGGTAAAAGCACTTTGTGAATTTCCGCCAGAATTTCGGCGGGCTCGGGCAACCTTCCCCGCCCCTCGCCCTCTTCGGGCCGGGCCATCCGGCCCACTCCGGGCTCGATGACGATGTGGCCCCGTGAGCGGAGGAGGCGAATGTTTTCCTGAACGGCGGGGCTGTCCCACATGCGGGGGTTCATCGCGGGGGCGACGATTACAGGGGGTTTGGCCGAAAGAAGGAGCGTCGAGAGAAAATCGTCTCCATCCCCCCGGGCGAACTTGGCGACGGCGTTGGCCGTGGCCGGCGCGAGGACAACCTGGTGGGCCTTCTCCGTCAGGGAGATATGGGGCATATCCCCGGGATGGTCCCCCCCCTCGACGGGAAACATTTTCTCGATGGGGGTCCGGCCGGTGAGGACCTGAAACGGAAGCGGCTGGACGAACGCGCGGGCGCTCTGGGTGAGGACGGTTTGCACCTCCGCGCCCTCGAGGGTGAGTTGGCGCGCGAGGTCGATGGATTTATAGGAGGCGATCCCCCCGGTGACGGCGAGGACGATGAACTTCCCCGCCAGCGGGGCGCGGCCCTCCCCGGGGTTCAACTGCCCGCCTCCTCCGCCGAGCCGCGGGAGCTTTGTATAACGCCCGCCAGTTCGCCGAACGCATCGTCCAGAACATCGTTGACGATCACTTGTTCGTATTGATCCCGGTGGCTCATTTCCTTCTCTGCGATTGAGAGACGTCTCCGGATGGACTCCTCGGTTTCCGTCTGCCGATTTTCGATCCGCTTGCGAAGCGCTTCAAGCGAGGGCGGCATGATGAAAATCAAAATCGCCTCCGGGCGATGTTTTTTCACCTGAAGGGCGCCCTGAACGTCGAGGTCCATGATGACGTCCTCGCCGCCGGCCAGTCGCTTGTCCACTTCTTTGCTGGGTGTGCCGTAGTATTCGCCGTGCACTTCGGCCCATTCGAGAAAGTGATCCTCGGCGATGGCTTTCTCGAATGCGCCGTGCTCCATGAAGTAGTAATGAACGCCTTCCTCTTCATATTCTCGCGGCTGGCGCGTGGTCGCGCTGACGGAGTGCCAGATGCCCGGAACCTCGCGGATGGCCCGATCGATCAAAGTCGATTTTCCGGCGCCCGAAGGGGCGGACAAGACAAAAAGGTGGCCGGGGCGCATTTTTACTCCACGTTTTGCACCTGCTCGCGGATTTTTTCGAGGGCGCTTTTCAGGTCAACAGATTTTTGGGTGAGGACCAGGTCCACGGATTTCGATGCGATGGTGTTCGTCTCGCGGTTCATTTCCTGAATGAGAAAGTCGAGTTTCCGCCCGATCGGCTCCTCGCTTTTGACGAGATCCCTGAACTGGGAGATATGGCTTTCGAGCCGGCTGAGCTCCTCGTTGATGTCGCCCCGCTCGGCCGCATAGATTAGCTCCTGTTCAAGGCGCCCCTCGTCCATATCCATTCCTTCCGATAGCTTGAGGATGCGCTCCCGCAATCGCTGCGTCAGAGCCTTCTGCGCATCGGGGAGACGTTCCTTGACCTCGCCGGTGAGACGCTTCACGTCGTCTAGGTGGTCGAGAATGTCGCCCTCGAGGGCGTCCCCCTCGCGCTGGCGCATCCGGCCCAGATTCGAAAGGGCGCTGTCCAGGGCGCTCATCAGGGGTTCTCTGATTTCATCCGCCGAAAAGGATATTTCCGATCCTTTGAGGGCGTCGCGAAAGCCGGCGAGAAGCGCGAGGTCCACCTCGCCCTGGATTCCCAGCTCCTCCCTCAGGGTCTTCAGGGAGGCGACGAAACTTTTTGCCGCGTCGATATCGATGACCTGGGAGTGGTTGTTCTCGTCGTTGTAGTGGATAAAGACATCGAAGCGTCCGCGGGAGAATCGACTCTTGACCGCCTCTCTCACTTCGTTTTCGAGGGAAATGGCCCAGCGGGGCCCCCGGACGGTGGATTCGAGGTAGCGGTGATTGACGGACCGGGCCTCGACGGAGAAGGTGGCCTCCCTGAATGGGGAATCGCCCGCGCCGTATCCCGTCATGCTGGCAGTCACGCTTCGTCTCTCCTGTTCACGCGAATATCAAGAGGATTTACAATAAGTTCCCGAAATGATGGTGTCAATTGGATATGGTTTAATCAGGTGAAATGCCGGGGCCTGCCGCCTCCCGTCTATTAGGAAGTGGATGCACCGCCTTGCCGGAGATGGTTGTACCGCTTCACCGGGGAGATTGAATGGATATTTACGTACTTCGGGCGATTGCCGGCGAGTTGAGCGATGAGTTGGTCGGTGGCCGCGTTCGGAAAATCGTCCAGCCCGGCCGGCGATCTCTATTGCTCGTTCTGGATTGTCCGGGGCGAAAGACGCGGAATCTCATCCTGAGTGCGGACCCCGCCTATCCCCGAATTCATTTGACGGCTAAAAACATCCCTTCTCCCGCCGAGCCACCCGATTTTTGCCGTTCTTTGCGCAATCATCTCATCGGGGCGGAGATTACCCGCATCTCGGTCGGGGAGCGCGAGCGGGTGGTCCAGATCACTCTTGAAAAACCGGGCGCGGGCAAGGCGGGCGGATGGTATGCCCTGATGGCCGAGATCATGGGCCGGTGGAGCAACATTGTCCTCGTGAATGCCCGGGGGGGCGAAATTATCGACTCCATCAGGCAGGTTTCCGAGGCCCAGAGCCGGAAGAGGCCGCTTCTCCGAGGCGCGAAATACCAGTTACCCCCGGAACAAAAAAAGACGCGCCCCGAGGAAATAGGGGAGAGAGAATTCCTCCAAAAAATTTCGGCCGATAGACCGGGAGTTGAAGATCCGGGAGTTGATGACCCGGAAGAAAACCCCGCCGTTCTTTCCCGGTGGCTGGTGCGCTCCTTCGCGGGGCTGAGCCCGGTGGTGGCCGCCGAAATCGCGGCCCGTGCCGAAACGCTCCGTAGCGAAGAAGACCGGTCACGGGCGGTTTGGACGGAATTCTCCGGAGTTATCGATGAGCTTCGGAAGGAAAATTTCCGTCCCTGCGTCCTGCTCGGTCCGGACGGGACGCCGTCGGGCCTGAGCGCCCTGGAGTCGAAGTCTCGCCCACCGGCCGGCTACATGAAATACGTGACCATGAACGAGGCCGCCGATTTCTTTTTTGACACCGTTGTCTCGCCGGCGGAATTCGGCGGCGAACGGGAGCGGGCCTCGCGGGAGGTCGCGCGCCACGCCGCCCGGGCGAAAAAGACGCTTGAAGCCGTCGAGCGCGATCTCCTCGGAAGCAGGAGCGCGGAGGAAGAGCGCCTCAAGGGGGAGATTCTTCTGGAGAATCTGACCGGTGTGCCGGAGAAAGCGAGTGTGTTTCACGCGGAGCGCGGCGGCGGGCGAATCGAGATTGAACTCGACCCCAGGTTTTCGGTCTCGGAAAACGCGCAGCGGTTTTTTCGGCGCTATAAAAAGCTGAGGCGGCAAAGCGTGGTGGCCGAGGAGCGCCGTAAGGGTATCGAGGAGAAGGTCCGTTTTCTCGAAGGGCTTTTATACGAACTCGAGGAGGCGGAATCGCCGGGGGACCTGGAGGCCGTCCGGGGGGCCCTGGCCCAGGGCGGTTTCATGTCGAGAGAGGCCCGGTCCGATGACAAGAAGCCCTCGCGCCGGGGGCGGAGGCAGGCGGCTGATAGCGGCGCGGCCCGGCCCTGGCGGAGATTCGATGCGCCGGAGGGCTGGCAAATCTTCGTGGGGAAAAGCGCCCTGGGAAACGATGCCCTGATGCGGCGGGTCGGCCGCGCGGGGGACCTGTGGTTTCACGCCCAGGGGGTGCCCGGCAGCCATGTCATTCTCCGCACCCCGGTGGGCGCCGCCGAGGAGGCCGCGAGCGAGGAGGCCGTCCTCCAGGCCGCATCGCTGGCCGCCTACCACAGCAATGCCCGCAGGAGCGGCCGGGTGGAGGTGGCCTGCGTCCCCTTCCAGCGGGTGAGGCGGCCCCGGGGGGCACCGCCCGGGAGGGTTCTCATCTCCGGCCAGCGCACCATCGCCGCTTCGCCGGACGAGGGCTCGGCCCTGATGGAAGCGCTGGAGGAGGCGGAGTGAGGGGGTGGGCGGTAAGACTTAGATGAATCTCTGGAGCACCTGATTGGCGAGCAGCAATCCCCTCCGGGTGAGCCGGAGGGTGCGCCCATCGCGCTCGAGGAGCCCGCTCTCGATCAAATCCGAGAACACGCTCCCGAATTTTTTCTCGGGGTCGGCGCCGCACGAGCGCGCCGCCTCGTCGAGCGAAACGCCCTCCGTCAGCCGAAGCCCGAGCATGAAGGTCTCGCCGATCGCCTTTTCCGCGCAGCCGACGTCCTCTTCGCCCGCCGTGGGTTCATTGAAAGTCCCGATGTAGCGGTCCGGCCTCGCATGGTTCCAGAAGCGCCGCCCGCCGATGAGTGAGTGCGCCCCGGCCCCGGCGCCGAGGTACTCCCCCCTTCTCCAGTAGTTGAGGTTGTGGCGACACCTGAAGCCGGGCCTTGAGAAGTTGCTGATCTCGTAGCGCTCGTAGTCGGCCTCCGAGAGAAGTCGGTCGCGCATCTCCCACATGGCGAGAGCGGCGTCCTCGTCCGGCAGCCCGTCGAGCTCCCCCCGGGCGTGGAGCGCGCCGAAATTCGTTCCCGGCTCGATGGTGAGCTCGTAGGCCGAGAGATGCTCGGGGCCCAGTTCGAGCGCGCTTTCGACATCGGCGGCGGCCTCATCGAGGCCCTGGTGGGGAATTCCGAACATCAGGTCGAGTGAGATGTTCTCGAAGCCGGCCCGCCGGGCGGAGCGGAAAGCCTCTCGGGCGTCCTCTCCGGTGTGGACCCGCTCGAGGCGGCTAAGGGCGGCGTCGCCGAAGGATTGCACGCCGATGCTGATCCGGTTGACTCCGGCCTCCCGGAGGGCGGCGAAGCGCTCGGCCTCGGCCGCGCCGGGATTCGCCTCGAGGGAGATTTCGGCCCCGGGGAGAATCTCGAAACGCTCCCGGAGGGACCGGAGTATGCGCGCGGTTTCGGGCGCCGGGAAAAGCGAGGGGGTCCCGCCGCCGAAAAACACCGTCTCGACGGGTCTTCCGGCGAGGCCCAAAGCCGCGGCCCGGCTCTCGATATCGCGGACGGCGGCTACTGCGTAGGCAGCGGCCCAGTCCTCCCCGATGCGGCCTTTATCCAGCAGGCCGTCCAGAGCGTAGGAGTTGAAGTCGCAGTACCCGCATTTATGGATGCAAAAAGGAATATGGATATATATCGACAGAGGTGTCATTCCGGCCTTTTCGTGTTCGGCGCCACTGTTATGGATTTATTCTCCTTGCTAAGATAAGGGACCGCTTAAAAAGGAGGGGTTCTACGGTGCCCATTCGGAATCTTACCACCGAAGAGCGCTATCAGGTCATCCTGCGCATCGACAACGCATTGAGCTCCAGCCTCAATCTCGACGTGGTTCTCGGCCGGGTGGCCACCGAGCTCAAGGCGGTCCTGCCACTGGATCATGTCGCCCTCCTTTTGATCAACCCGGACGAGAAAACCTACACCTGGACCAACATCACGTCCGGCGGCGAAGAGGGGCTTGAGCTTCCCGGCAAGGATATCCCTCTCGAGGGCGGCACCCTCGGCTGGTTCATCGAGCACCGCCGCAGCACCCCCTATGTCATTTACGAAGATCTTCACCGCGAGCGCCCGTTCGCCGAGGACGAGATTGTATTCCAGCGTGGAATCAGGAGCGGGGTGCGCGTCCCCCTCGTAATCGAGGACGAGGTGTTCGGCGAAATGGCGGTGGCGAGTTTTCAGCCCAACCTTTTTACCGAAGAGATGGCCCAGTTTCTCTCCGAAGTGGCACCCCACATCGCCACAGCGGTGGCGAACGCCCGGGCGTATGCCACTCTTCAGGCCAGCCAGGAGGACCTCTACAAGGAGGCGCTGTTGCTCCGGAGCGAGTTGAAGACTTTCTCCGAGACCGATTTTATCGGTTCGAGTCAGGCCATGGCCGATCTCAAGGACATGATTCAGCGGGTGGCCATGACGGAAGTCACTGTGCTTATCGTAGGCGAAACGGGAGTGGGCAAGGAACTCGTCGCCCATGCGATACACGACCTGAGTGCTCGCAGCGATAAAATGATGGTGAAGGTGAACTGCGCCGCGTTGCAGGACACGCTATTGCTGAGCGAACTCTTTGGCCACGAGAAAGGGGCGTTTACCGGGGCCATCGAAAGAAAGCTCGGGCGGTTCGAACTCGCGAACCGGGGGACGATTTTTCTCGACGAGATCGGCGAGATTTCGATGGAGGCGCAGGTCAAGATTCTTCGCGTGATGCAGGAGCGCGAGTTCGATCGCGTCGGCGGGACGAAAACGATTCGGGTGGATACGCGCATCGTGGCGGCGACCAACCGCGATCTCGAGGCCGAAGTCGAAAATGGCCGTTTCCGGCAGGATCTGTTTTTCCGGCTGAACGTGATTCCGATCCGGGTTCCCCCGCTTCGGGAGCGCAAGGAGGATATTCCCCAGCTGGTGGAGCATTTCGTGGCCCAATATGGCCCCGGGATGAACCGCGCCATTAAAAGAATCGATTCAAAGGCGATGGAGCGTCTCATGCGTTATGACTGGCCGGGGAACATCCGTGAGCTCGAAAACGTCGTCGAGCGCGGTCTGGTTCTGGGCTCGGGCGAAGTGCTGCGCTTCGATAAACAGCTGCTGGGCGATTCGCAGCCGCTGACCCGCGCGGAGGCCGAGGAGTTCACGACGCTCGAGGAGTTTGAGTGCCAGTATATTCTCAAGGTATTGGAGCGAACCGGGGGGGTTGTCTCGGGCGAGCAGGGCGCGGCGCGAATCCTGGGAATGAAGCCCACCACACTTCAAAGCCGGATGAAGAAACTGGGAATCCAGCCCCAGCGCCGCTTCAAGGTAGTCTAGGGCCAGACGGGGTAGAAATCCGGGAGCGTTTTCCCCGCCGGACCCGTCAGGTCATCGGACCCGTCAGGGAAAATTCGGTCCGTCTTCAAATTACTCCGGTAGGCCGGCTTGGCCGGCCTCGATGACGGCGCTGAATGCTTCCGCCACCTCCGGGTCCCTGGCCATCGCCTCGGCTTCGAGCATTTCGCGTTCCAGCCGCTTTTTCCGGCGGAAAACCAGAAATTCGGGGTGAGTCGCTCCCGGTTGCCCGCTGACGCGGGTCTTTTTTTTGAAGGGATTTATCCCGAGGAGCCATTTTTTCATCCAGGTCTCCGGACGGGCGGTTGAGTTCACGGAACGATTGATTTTCGGCATCGTGTGGTCCCTCCCATTTCCCCTGAGGGGAACTGCTTCCCTTTCAGAGTGCATCAGAGCCGGGAGTTCGGCAGTGTCCCCGGTTACTAAACGTGAATCAGTGCTTTACCTTGGCCGGATCGGTTTCTTTCAAATCTTTAACCGGCAAACAGCACCTCCTTGAGCTGGTTACTGGCTGAAAATCAAAACCTTACGCCTTGGACCGGGTTCGGAATCAAAACACTTTTTTGGCCGGGTCCGGAACCTGAATCTGTGCCTCACCCTGGTTAGGTCCGGAATCGGGAATCAATCTCTCACCTTGTGTTGTCCTGACGATCTCTTTTAAATCATAAAAGTACGATATGTCGTAATTACTTTCGTGCCTGAAACCCGATCCTGCAGCACAAAAATATCATATCCATTTGTTTATTAAGTAGTTATGAAAATTTTTCGACTTTGGCATCTAAGTTGCTCTAGGAGGTGTGTGGGCTTAAGTGCCAGCCCCGGCAGATCGAAATTTTCGCCCCAGGTTGTGCGTTGGGCGCAAGGGTGGATGAAGGAGGTTTTGAGATGGTGGTTTTCGGAATGTTGTTGGCTGCGGTCCTTGCGCCGCTGGTGGTTTGGGCCCTCATTCTTGCCTCGATGGCGAAAACCGCCCACGGGCCGATGAAGGGCTTTTTACCGGGCTGGAAATTCGCGGAAGCCGAAATCGATCGCGTATCCCCCCTCTCCCCAGAGCAGCAACTTGAGCAAATGGAAGAGGAGCATGCGCAGACACGCCTGGTAAACGCGCTCTACGAGGAAGAATTCAACTATCACCGGGCGGCCTAGCCCGGGAGAGGGAGATGCATCATGGAATGGATCGCATGGAGTGTTTTCATCGTTGCTTTTACGCTGGCCTGTGTGATCGCCGGCGGGGTGGACGAAGAGCCGAGGAGCTCGATTGAAACGAAAAGATTTTTGGCCAGCAGCGGCTATCTGCCGCTGGGCTGAGTTTCGTTTTTCAAATCAACGAATATCCGGCTCTGATTTCGGGCCGGCCATAAGGAGTAAATCATGTATTTGAATGTTCTGGTTCCGCTGGATGGCTCCGAGAACTCCGAGTCGGCGATCGAGGAGGCTCTCGAGCTCGCGTCGTCCATGAAGTCCGTTCACCTGATGCTCGTTGAAAATACTGCCTATCAAACGCGCCAGCTCGAGGGATTTACTTTTTACGTGGACAAATATATGGAAATCCGCAAACAGTCGGGAATGGACTACCTCGCCCCCTTCAAGGAGAAACTCGAAGCGGCCGGTCTCAAAGTGACCGTGGAGGTGGGATTCGGCGATCCGGTCCCCGTCATCGAGAAAGCGGCGAATCGGCTCCGGACCGACATGGTGATCCTCGGCGGAAACAGCGGCGGGTGGCTGGAGCGCCACGTCGGCCTCGCGAAGTACGGCCGCCGGCTGAGTCAGAAACTGAGCTCGACCGTCCTCACCGTCCAGCCCAAGGACAGGAAAGAAAAAGTGCCGGAAGCGGCGTAAACGAACTCTAAAATAAATAAAAAAGCGGCTCCGAAACCGGGACCGCTTTTTTATTTTTCGGCCTCTCGCAAAATAACGGTCAGCGGATCGACCCGATCAAGCTTCTCAAGGCCCAGTATGATGTCCATCGCCTCCCCGGCCCGGGAGGGGGGAAGGCTGCGCCGGGCGTTGTCCATGAATTTTCCGCATATATCCTCCGCCGAGATGGGATTCTCCGGGCAGCCGCGCTGGTGTTTTTCTTCGGCGGCGAGCGTTTCTCCTCCCTTGAGTCGAACCTCGATTTTTCCGGGCAAAAAACGGGGAAAATCCTGGGTATCGTCCTGGCGGTATTCCACCTTACCCGCGACATCGAGAACACGCTCCTCCCGAACAGCCTCGTCGGTGAATTCATCGACCCCGCAACGTCCTCTGACAAAGATATTGCCGAGACAATAGGGGAGCGAAAATTTTCCCTCGTAGGAGGTGCGGGGCCGTCGCTTCGCCTCGATGGGGTCGAGCACCAGATCGATCGCTCCCTTGGCGGCATGGCAGACGATGGATTCGATCTTTTCCGACTCAAAACCCTTCTCCCGCCGAACGGTTTGGGCCGCGTCGAGAAAGGCGTGAATCACATGGCCGCACGGATAGGGTTTATAGGCGGTGGCCAGTGTCTCCCAGCGATGGCCGAGCCCATCGGTGAGGGCGGCGGCGTTGAACGGCTCGTCGCCCAGATGGCTCCTGAGCAGGCCGAAGCGGCCCTCTAAAACCGTGGCGGGGCCGCCGAAATCCCCTCCGGCGAGTATGGTCGCCATGATTCCCGAGTGTGCCGCCCAGCCCGGATGCAGCGCCTTCACGGGGCTTCCATCCTCCAGATACTCGAAAAGACCCGCCGCCTGGCTTCCGCAAATTCCGAGGGTGGAGACCAGCCTGCGACCGCTCAAGCTGGCCATGGGTCCGTAGGCCAGGGCGGCGCCGAAAGCGCCAGCGATGGCGGTCATGTGGAAACCCCGGGCGTGAAACGCGCCGGGCGCGGCGAGCCCGATCCGGATGGTGGCCTCGAAAGCTGCGATCATCGAACGCAGCATTTCGCGCCCGTTTCTCCTGAACCCCTCGGCGGCGGCGAGCGCGGGGGGGACGATGGGCGCCGCCGTGTGAATGATGGATTCGGTATGGGTGTCGTCGAAATCGAGCGAGTGGCCGAGCGCGGCGTTGAGAAAAGCCGCGCTCGCCGCCGGCATCTTCCGCGTCTCGCCCACCGCGCTGCAGGGCCCGGTGTCGATCTTCCCTCCGCCCTGGCCGTCGAAGGCCCGCGCCGCAGCCCGGAGGGAGGCGTCGATGGGGTCGGCCCGCGCGGCGAGCGAAATGCCGAGAAGGTCGAGCGTAAGCAGTTTGGCCTTATCGATGACCTCGGGCGGGATATCCTCGAAGCGAAGCGACTCGGAAAACCGGCAGAGCGTTTCGCTCGCGGTGGCGGCGGGGGCTGTCATCTGGGGTCCTCATTATGGGAATGGGGGATGTATGTCCGGCCGGGCCGATATGAAGGAATCATACCGGATTTGAATGGGGGCCTCGATCAGCCCCTCGAAGCGAAGTCGTCTCGCTTCACACTCGACGCCACCTGCGATTTGGCAGCATCTCCCGTGGCGAACGACCCCAACTCCCGGGGAGGAAAATCAGGCCGGAGTTTGCTAGGTTGAGAGCGTTGCCGTTTATTTCAGTATTCGAAAGCGAAAAGGAAGGCCCGATGATTATCCCGCGGCGTGGGGCTTGGCGCCAATTGGCCCTAAGGCTCTCCGGATTATTTTTATTTTCCGCAGGCGCATGCCTTTTCTTGTTGTCTGAAGCCATCGCCCACGGGGTACCCCCGGGCGACAAGGGATTCATCCAGGAAACCGCCGGAGTGATTCTGATTCCGTTCATCTATCTCGGCGCCAAACACATGGTGACTGGCTACGATCACCTTCTCTTCTTGTTGGGGGTGATCTTCTTTCTCCACCGGATGAAGGATGTCGGTCTTTACGTCTCTCTCTTCGCCATCGGGCATACGGTGACCCTCCTCTCAGGCGTTTTCTTCGGCATCGGTATCAACGCCTACTTGATCGACACCATCATCGGCTTGTCGGTGGTCTATAAGGCGCTGGACAATATGGGGGCTTACCGCCGCTGGTTCGGTTTCCAGCCCGACACTAAGAGCGCCACGCTCATCTTCGGCCTGTTCCACGGGTTCGGCCTCGCGACCAAGCTCCAGGAGTTCAAGCTCTCTCCGGATGGATTGTTCGTCAATCTCGTCGCTTTCAACGTCGGCGTCGATCTTGGCCAGCTTCTCGCCCTTGGCGCGATTCTAATCGCGATGGGGTTCTGGCGCGGGACGCCGAGCTTTTGGCGTCATGCCTACGGCGTAAACGCCGCCATCATGGCCGCGGGCTTCGTCCTCATGGGCTACCAGCTCACTGGATTTTTCATCTCCTGACCCGAAGGATAACGAACCATGTTCGACGAAAATAAACCCACCGCCGACGAGTTGCCCTCCACCCGTCAGTTGATTCGCTCCACCTTGATTGCACTGGAGGTCGCTATCGTCATCCTCGTCGTAGCCGTCCTGCCCGCCGAGTATGCGGTTGACCCCACGGGCATCGGGCGCGTTTTGGGCCTTACCCAAATGGGTGAAATCAAGGTTCACGCCCAAGAAGCCACCGGCGAGGGGGGCCCCGCCCCCGCGCACGAAACTCCGGCCAAATGGATTCCCCAGGCGATGAGGATTGTGCCCCCCGAAAAAACGGACGAGATGACGATCGCTCTCAGGCCGGGCCAGGGCACGGAAGTAAAAGTGGAGATGGACAAGGGAACCCGGGTCGATTATCGCTGGAGCGCGAATGGCGGCGAGTTGCTCTACGATACCCACGGAGAGCCCCATAGCGGCCCGAAAAATTTTTCTCACGGATACGGCAAGGGCAGCGCACCGCGAGACGAAGGGGTTCTTGAAGCCCGCTTTGACGGACATCACGGCTGGTACTGGAAAAACACCACGAAGAAGCTCCTGAAAGTCACCTTGCGAGTGAAGGGAAGGTACAGAGCCTTGAAGCGCCTCTTCTGAAATTTTTGCCTTGACGCTGTTTCGCGGTCTTTCCCGTGGTGAACGACCCCAAATCTCCCAAAAGGGCCAATAGACCGGATTTAAAAGAAGAAGAGTGTTGCCGCATCATTCCGGATTCAATGAATTATCGTCAAATAGCCCCACTCCCCCCGAATTATTGGTTGACACCCATCCGAGCGGTTCCTAAATTATTATTAGATTATTAGAATAGTACGTATTCTTGGCCGCCGCGGGCGGAAGCAATGCGAATAGCCAGGAAGGAGATTCTGAAGCGTCCCTGACGTCCCCCCGCCTCGGGGGTGTGTATGGTCGTTCGGGGAAGTTTTCGCCGGGCCAATATGGTACGCGCAGGACCGGATGCCCGCACAAGAAAATCATTTGAAACGTCAAAAATGAATCCGAAAGCGTTCTGCTGAGGATACCCCGTAAGCGCACCGGAACCACTCGGAAAAGGATTTCATGGACTTCCTCAGCGGATAAAGAGGGGACCAAAAATGAAATCGGACATCGGGATCACCATCATCGTCGTATTGGCCATGGCGCTTATCGGCGGGGTGGTTATGTGGCTTAACGCCTGAAAAAAAGATTGACCAGCCGTCAATCAGCCTCCTGAAGCATCCTTCCTCCGGGTGACCATGCTGCCACCCGCCGGCCGGGAGTGCGCGCGGCCCCGGCGCGGCGCCCGTAATATCTCGCCCACAACGAAGCCGTCTCGCTTCACTCTGATTACAAGCCATCTCGCTCTTCACTCGGGGGTCTTCCCGCCTTGGCCGGGGGAAGCCATCTAGCTCTTCACTCGAAGCCTACCCCCTCTCTCGTTCATCCGGCGGGGCTGGTATGATGAATCCACACCAACTTTGAAAGGAATGCGGATTGCGACTAGTGATTTTGTGCCGCGACGAAACCCTGCACGGGGTTCGGCGTATTACCGAGGAGAGCCGGAGGCGGCGTCACCGGGTACGGGTACTCGACCCCTACCGGTTTTTGCTCAAGGTGGACGGCGGCGGGATCGGCCTCGAGTTCAAGGGCAAGCCCTTCACCGGGGGGGATGTTTTCATGGCCCGCCTCGGGGCCGGAATATCAGAGCACTCCCTCGCCCTCGTCCGCCATCTGGGCGCCTCGGGCGCTCTGGTGATCAACCCGGCCGGGTCCCTCGAGTCGGCGCGCGACAAGCTGCGCTCGGTTCAGCTCCTCGCCCGGAACGGAATATCCACCCCCCGCACCGCGTTTGCGCCGGACCCCTCTTATCTCCCCCGCGCGCTCGAGGCGGTGGGCGGGCCGCCGGTGGTGATGAAGCTGCCGCGAAGCACGCAGGGGCGGGGGGTGATGCTGGCGCGAAGCCACGAGGAGGCGCAGTCGATCGCGGACGCGATGTGGGCAATAGAGCGCGATGTCATCGTCCAGGAGTTCGTCGGCGAGGCCAGGGGTTCGGACCTGCGGGTGATGGTCATCGGGGACGAGGCGATCGGGGCGGTGCGCCGCCGGGCGCCGAAAGGGGATTTTCGCTCCAACCTTCACCGGGGCGGGTCGTCCCGGCAGGCGCGGCTGACCCGGCGGGCGGCCGCTCTGGCCGAGCGGGCGGCTGGGGTCTGCGGCCTCGATATCGCCGGGGTGGATCTTCTGGAGACGAAAAGCGGGCCGTTGGTTTTGGAGGTGAACGCCGCGCCTGGATTCGAGGGGTTCGAGCGGGCGGGGGAGCGTGGGGTCGCCGCCCGGATAGTGGAATATCTTGAGGAGCGATGGCGGGCCCACCGCGCCGCCGGCCGATAATTTGCGGGGCCCCGCCCCTGGCCCTATAATCCGCCCCTGCCCGAGGATAGCTGCCCAAAGGCAACTTACCGGCGGGAACTATAATCCGGCCCGACAGGCGGGCCGATGCCGGTTATTTCGTGAATCGTATCGGTTTTTAGACGGGGTTTTGGATGGCGGATATTAACGCAATTTGCGCCGCGGCCCGGGAGGCCGCTCTGGCCTTGGCGCCGATGCCGGAGGAGGCGCGAAACCGTGCTCTCGAGGCGATGGCGGCGGCGCTTGAGGCGGAATCCGCGGCCATCGTCGAAGCCAATGCGGCCGATCTCGCTGCGGCCGAAAAGGCGGTGGCGGCGGGAGAGATGGGCGAGCCTCTTCTCAAGCGGCTGGCGGTGACCGAGGCCAAGGCCGGCGAAATGGCCAGAGGTGTCCGGGCCGTGGCGGCCCTTCCCGACCCGATTGGGCGGGCCAGCTTCGCCATGCTCATGGACGAGGGGCTCCGCCTGACCCGGGTGGCCTGTCCACTCGGCGTCGTCGCCGCGATTTTCGAGTCTCGCCCGGACGCCCTGGTGCAGATTGCCTCGCTATGCGTCAAATCCGGCAATGCCGTTATCCTGAAGGGGGGCCGGGAGGCGCTCTATAGCAACCGGGCGCTCGTCGATATTCTTCGCCGGGCGATTTCGGGTCATGTTCCAGAAGATGCCGTGCAGCAGGTCGAGGCGCGCGAGGATGTCGGCGCGCTGCTCTCGCGGGACGAGTCCATCGACATGATCATCCCCCGGGGCGGTAATGAGTTCGTGGCCCACATCAAGGCGAACTCGCGAATCCCGGTGCTCGGGCATGCCGACGGGATATGCCATCTCTTCGTCGACCGGGCCGCCGACACCGACATGGCGGTGAATCTGGCGGTGGACTCGAAGACGCAGTACGTCGCCGTTTGCAACGCGATAGAAACGCTGCTTGTCCACCGGGAGGCGGCCGAGAAGTTTTTGCCCGTGGCCGCCAAGGCCCTCAGGGACAAGGGAGTGGAGCTGAGGGGCTGCGAGCGAACCAGAGAAATTATCCCGGACGCGGCGGCGGCCACCGAGGAAGACTGGACCAGCGAATATCTCGATAAAATAATCGCGACACGGGTGGTGGCGGACCTCGACGAGGCGATTGGACATATCAATAAATACGGGTCGCGCCATACCGAGGCCATCGTCACCGCCGACGAAGGCGCCGCGCGCGTCTTTCTTCAGCGGGTGGACGCGGCGACCGTGATGTGGAACGCCTCGACGCGGTTCGCCGACGGCTACCGCTTTGGCCTGGGCGCGGAGGTGGGAATCGCCACCGACAAGATTCACGCCCGCGGCCCGGTGGGTCTTGAGGGATTGGTGATCTATAAATACCATCTCATCGGCGAGGGCCAGATGGTCTCGGAGTATGAGGGCGAAGGGGCGCGGCCGTTTCTTCACCAGCCGATCTCTCAACCTCACTCCTCGGCACCCAGCTCCTCCGCGCCCGATTCATCCCGGCGAGATGGCTGAATAATTACCCGGCGAATTTGCCGTATAATTTAAAGGGTTCCGAATTTTGAACAAAGTTTTCGCGGCCGCTTTCGGTCTTTTCGCCGTTGCGTTGGTGGCCGTTCTTCTGATCTATCGCCAGGGCCTTGCTCCGGCTCCGTCCGGTGAAGGCTTGCCTGCAGACGCCCCCGCGCTGTTTGAGCAGGTCTGTGCCCAGTGCCACGGAAAGCGCGGGGAGGGCATCGTGAACATCACCCCCCCGCTCCGGGGCCGGGGCCTGTCGCCCGGGCACGTCAAGGCGCAAATCCAGCGGGGCGGCGAAAAAATGCCCGCCCTCCCGTTCATTCAGGGCGAGGCCCTGGAACGTCTGGCGGGATATGTGTCCGGCCTGAAATAGCGCTGTTCATTCGATGGCTATTCCATGTTTTCAATAAATTCCGCTGAATACCAAAGCCCAAAATTTAAATTCCCGAGATCCGCTAGCCCTCGCTTTTTTCGGCGTGGCGAACAGCCACGAAAAAGGCGATTGTTCCGAAAACAACAGTGACGGCGAGGGAGATTCCGACTTCAGGAAGATTTGCCAAGCTCTCCGGCTGGGCGGCGTAAAGGGTACGCCTGAGCCAGGCGACCCCGTATGCCAGAGGATTGATTTTCATGACCCAGCCGAGCCAGGGATGAGCGCTCGCCACCGGGAAGACGGCTCCCGAAAGGATCCAAAGAGGAAGCAGAACCAGGTTCATAATCGAGTGGAAACCTTGGGTGGATTCCATCCGCCAGGCGAATGCAAGCCCAAGGCTGGTGAGCGAGAAACCGATCAGAAACATCACCCCCGCCGCCGCCGCCGCGCTCGCCGCCGTTAGCGGAACGCCCGCGAAGGGGGCCGCGGCGAGGAGAATAAATCCCTGAAGAAGGGCGAGCGTCGTCGCCCCGAGCGCTTGGCCCAGGACAATCGCGGCCCGGGGGACCGGAGCGACGAGCACCGCCTGAAGGAAGCGCTCCTTCCGGTCTTCGACGACGGCGATGGTGGCGAATATCGCGGTGAAAAGAACCACCATCACCAGGATGCCCGGATAAAAATATTCGAGGTAGCCGCCCGATGCGCCCGCGCCGGATGAGCGAAAAGACTCGCCGAATCCCGAGCCAAGCAGTAGCCAAAAAAGAAACGGTTGCCCAAGCGCCCCGATGATTCGGCTTCGCTGCCGCAGGAAACGCACAATTTCGCGCTTCCAGAGGGTCCCCGCCGAGAGGAGAAAGACACTCATCCCGCGTTCTCCTTTTGGATCGCTTCTTCATGCGTTTCCCGAAAATTACGCCCTGTTTTTTGGATAAAAACATCCTCGAGCGTGGGCCGCCCGAAACTGAGGGAGTCCACTTCGCCCGGAAAAGCGTCCACCACCCGGGCGATAAATTCATGTGCTTGCGGAATTTCGATCCGGACGGAGCCGTCCATCACATGCACCTCGCGGCCGAAACGGTCACTCAGTTTTTCGCCGAGCGATTCCGGACTTTGGGTCTGGATGACAATGATTTCCCCGCCGATGCTTTCCTTGAGTTCGTCCGGCTTTCCGATCGCGACGAGATGGCCTTCGTCGATAATTCCCACCCGGTCGGAGCGGTCCGCTTCCTCCATGAAATGGGTGGTCAGGACGATTGTGGTGCCGCGCTCATTTCTGAGTTTTTGGAGCGCCGCGGCGAACTCGAGGCGGGCGCCGGGATCGAGACCGGTGCTTGGCTCGTCCGCCAAAAGAAGGTCGGGGCCCGGCAGGAGCGCTTTGGCGAGTTCCACCCGCCGCCTCAGACCGCCCGAAAGCGATTCCGTGAGATCGGCGGCGCGATCCCCGAGGCCGAAAGTATCCAGCAGCGTCATTGCCTCATCCCGGAGACTCTTGCCCCGCATTCCGTAGAAATGTCCGTGATGAATCATGTTTTCGAGGGCGGTGAGCTTGGGGTCCAGGCTGGGTTCCTGGAAGACAACGCCGATTTTTTCGCGGACGGCGCCGGGATCCGAGACGACGGATCGCCCAAAGACGCGGGCGTCGCCTTCCTGCGGTTTCATCAAGGTGGTCAGTATCCTAAAAAGGGTGGTCTTTCCCCCGCCGTTGGGTCCGAGGAGAGAGAAAATTTCACCGCTATCGACCTGAAAATCGATCCCGGCCAGGGCGAGGCGATCTCCATATGCGTGGCGCAATCCTTCGACGGCCAGCGCCGGGGAGCCGGTCATTTCTCCTCCTTTGAAATTCCCCTGCCGGGAGGATCGTGTGATCCCGAAATCCCCGTGACAAAGTAGTCGATATTCACCCATAACCCTCTTGAGGTGCGGAAAAAAAGAGGAGGAAACACGGCGGCGAACAGCCCCCAGAATAGCATCTGTGAGGAGAGCAATGGTTCAATCAGCCATTCCGCCATATTAAACCCGACAACGATGGTAACGAGCGTGACGATCATATTGATGTAGATGGCGCAGATAAAATAACCGTCTTCGCGCTCGTAGGCGTATCCGCAACGGGCGCATTTCGCGGCCATTTTAAAAAAGGATTGAAACAGGGGCTCCTCGCGGCAGGCCGGGCATTTCAGCCGAAAACCATTTTGAATTGTCTCGGAAAAATCACTCATGCCGATGGATAGAGCACATAGAGAAGCAGATAGACGAGAACCCCCGTCGCCGACACGTACACCCAAATCGGAAACGTCCACCGGGCGATTCGGCGGTGGCGCCGGAAATCTCCCTTAAAGGCGCGGTAAAGGGTGATGACCGCCAGAAACGGAACCACCGAGGCGAGAATGGTGTGGCTGATCAGGATGGCGAAATATACCGGACGAATCCAGCCCTGACCCGTAAAGCGGATCGACCCTGCCCCGTAGTGATAAATCAGATAAGAGATAAGAAAAAGAACGGAAACGCAAAAGGCCCCCACCATGAGCCTTTTGTGCAGGCGGGCGTTTCCCTTTTTTATTTGAACATAGCCCGCGATGAGCATGACCCCGCTCAACGCATTCAGGCAGGCGTTCAGGGTGGGGAGTGTTCCCAAGAGATTCAAGATAGCTCCGGCGTTTGCGGCGTTAATTCATCGGACAAAAAAAGAGACTCCTAGGCGGGAGCCTCCTTCACGCGTGACCGAGTCTACCGGAAAAACTCCTGTCCCGCTATTGATGCTGAGCTGCCTTCGCCGGCCTAAAAGTCCGGCAGCACCACCAATACGACGAATATGCAAAGGACAAGCGGTATAAAGGCGATGAACGAAAGCGCTTTTCTGTCGAACCGAAGGTGCATGAAGTACAGCGCGACGAGCGCGGCCTTCACCGCCGCCATGCCGACGAGAAAAAAGGCTTTCAGGGCCTGGGGATATTTCGGGCCGGTGGCGGGCGAGCCGGCGATGACTTCGAGAATCGTCAGTGCCAGCAACCACCAAAAAATAGCCATGTAGTTCACCTGATGATTTTCATGGGTTTCGCTGGTCATGTCCTAAATTCTCCACCTGAAATTCGCAAAAGACACGTTAAGTGCCTGAATCGATTCTCACAAGACAACTCGATTTTCACCCTACAAAAGATAAAGAAAGGTGAAGACCAGAATCCAGACGAGATCAACAAAGTGCCAGTAAAGACCGACGTTTTCAGCCAAGTTGTAGCAGTCGGGGAAGTGATCTCTTCTCCCGCCCGAAACGAGAGCCCAGGTAAGGAGGATGACTCCCCCGGTGACGTGCAACCCGTGAAAGCCGGTAATCATGAAAAAGGTTGTCCCGAACAGCGGGTCGCCATAGGGATTTTCCGACAACCCCAGGTTCGCGCCGTGAATGAGGTGGTTCCATTCATAGGCCTGGAGGCTCAGAAAAATCACGCCGCCCGCGATTGTCATGAGCATGAAGTTCTTGAATTTGTCTTTATCCCCGTTTTTGATTGATTCGAGCGCTTTGACCATGGTTACGCTGCTGCAAATGAGCAGGAAGGTCATGAACGCGGTCAAACTGATCCCGAGTGTATTGGAGGGATTGGGCCAGTTGGCGCTTTGCGCCCGCATAATCGCGTAACCGGCAAGCAGCGTCCCGAAAGACATGGCGTCTCCCGAGAGGAAGAGCCACATTCCGGTCTTCCCCCAGCTCTCCGGTGTTAACGGGGTTTCGGCAGGTTCGGTTGTGTGTTCCGCTGCGGCCGTATCACTCAATTCGCCTTCTCCCTACGAAGATTTGGCGGACCGTTCAGTCGTGGGGTCCGATGATTTGTTATTTCCGCGCCGATAAGAGTAAAAAAGAAATCCTCCGATGATGCTCATGGCAGCGAGAGGAACCGCTGTCAAAAACATATAACTCCACATGTACGAGAAGTCATCCAGGCCGCACACCGAACACGCCAGGGCTCCCGCTGGAGCGAGCAGCGTTAAAAAACTCATCGGGAATGCCGTGAACAGTCTCTTGCGCATCAAATCTTCTCCTCGGGGCAATATATCACCGAGAGGTTCGTGTGTCCATAAAACCGATTATTTTTCAGCCACTTACAATAAATAGACCAGGAAAAACAATAATGGCCAAAGCCCGACGACCAGATGCCAGTACATGCCGCAGGCGATGACGCCATTTTGGTTTTGGGCCGAATAGTGGCCCCGCCGGGCGCGAACCAGCACCACTCCAAGCCAAATTACTGCGCAAAATACATGCACGGCATGCGATCCGATGATGATGTAAAAGATGGAGGCATATGTTCCCGAGGAGATTCGCAGCCCGAAGTTGATCAGCTGAATCCACTCATATCCCTGAATGGTCAGAAAGAGGAAGCCCAAGGCACCCGTCAGGGTCAGGTAGGTGGAGAGCATTGCCCTGTTGTCCTGTTTGAGACCTCTTTGGGCCTGAATAAAGGTGTAGCTGCTGACCACCAGGAAAAGTGTGTTGACCGCCGTGATACCCACCGGAAGCCTCGGCTGGAAAGGCGGTGGCCAGGGCTGCCCGCTGAACCGGAAAATCAGAAAGGCGCCGATGAGCCCCGCGAAATACATCGCCTCGGACACGATGAGAATCAGCATAGCGAGCTGGACGTTCCCGATGAGGGGTTCACCACCGCCGGAGGGTACTTGAGGGCGGTTCGGCTCTCCGCCGTTTCCGGGGGGCTCGGCCTTTGACGGCGGGAGGAGGCCCTCCTCGCTGCGCCGCGATTTATCCTCGGCAATGGTTTGAGACATGTCTCCGTCCTTCTTTCCCTGCCTAAACGAGTATTCCGAATATGAGCGAAAGAACCATCAAAACCACAATAAAAGCGGAAAGGAAAAGTCCCAGGCGCTTATTTTTTTCTTGAAGATCGACTACGCCCTCCTCGGAGGCAACCCGATTAAAATTGGCCATGATCGAGCACCATCACTAAAAGAGAGACGGGTAAATAGATCAGGGACACAAAAAATAATTGTCTGGCGGCTTCGACCGTACAATTCCTGGCCAACTGGATTCCGTAGCCCAGGTAAACAAAAGCAAGAAGAAGGGACAAAAAGAAATAAACGGGTCCGGCCATTCCTGCAAGAGTCGGCATCATCCCAATGGGAATGAGGGCGATGCAGTAGTTCACTACGTGAAATCCGGTTTTGCGGCCGTCCGGGTCCTCGATCGGCAGGAGGCGGACGCCGGCGGCCCTGAATTCGTCCCGGTAAAGAACGCCGATAGCCAGCGCATGCGGGATTTGCCAGATAAAAAGAATGGAAAAAAGAATCCAGCCCGCCACGGGAACGCTGTTCATGGCCGCCGCCCATCCGAGAACCGGGGGCATGGCGCCCGGTATCGCGCCGACGATCGTGTTCCAGGAGCTGATTCGCTTTAGTGGGGTATAGAGCAGCAGGTACATCACCCCGGTCAGGGCGGTGAGGAAAGCCGTCAGCGGATTTACAAAAAAGATGAGATATAAATTGCCCGCGACCAGAAGCGAAATTCCGAAAGCGAGCGCTTCGTAGTGATGAAGTCTCCGGTCCGGAAGCGGGCGCAGGCGGGTCCGGTTCATCATGAAATCGATATCTTCCTCGGCGGCCTGATTCAGGGCCAGCGCGCCCCCGGTCGCCATGGCGATTCCGGCGAGCGCGTGGAGCAGGAGGGTGTAGTCCATGCGGCCGCCGGAGGCCAGGTAAAACGCGGCCGCGACGGTGTATACAACCATGAGGATGATCCGGGGCTTTGTCAGCGAGATGTAATCAACCGCGCTGCGCCCCGTGGTTGGGCTTTCCGCGCCGATGGATTTTGATTCGGATATCATGGCGTTGATACCTGTCCGGAAAGAGGCGCGCGCCGGGACGCGGCCCAATGATAAATGCGGGTCCTGTGAAGCCGAAGCGCCAAAACGATCGAAGTCGCGAACAACAATGCGCCCACAACGACATGCCCCGAAGTCAGCACCGCGATGGTCCAAGGAGTGATCGCGTCGCCGATGGTGGTGTATTTGCCGAGATACGATCCGGCGCCGAGGCCGAGCTGAACGATGAGCAGGAGCCAAAGCACATTCGCGGGTCTTTTGGTGTCTCCTTGTCCGCTTGTACCCCGGAGAATCAAGGCCGCAAGCCAGAATACATGGATCGCCACCAAAAGCGCCACCAAAAGGTGAGCGTCCAGCCGGTTTCCGGTGTGGCGCAAAACGGCGCCGAAAATTGTCTGGACATAAATCAGGCCGACCGTGACGAGACTCATTCGGCGGACTTTTTGTCCCATGTCGCCGGACTCATCCGAATCGCTAATCCAGCTTTTTGAGGTGAGCACGGCCAGGCTCACCATCAGGGCGAAGAAGAGCTGTGCGACGCAAGCGTGGATAATGGCGAAAAGGAGCTTGAGCCACACCACCCGGAGGCCGCCCAAAACCCCCTGAACGATGACAAGGCCAATGGCCGCCGCGCCCAGCCATGAGACCCATCGCCGCGATTCACCCCGCCAAAGGGCCGCGGCGGTCAATATCGTGAGAAAACCGACGAGTGAGCCGAGCAGCCGGTGGGAGTGCTCATAGAAAATCCCGCCGACCATTTTTGCCCACGGGAATAAAAACATGTTGTAGCCGAAGGTGGTGGGCCAGTCGGGAACGGCGAGACCCGCCCCCAGGCTCGTAACGAGCCCGCCCGCCAAGATCAAAATTACGGTTGTTCCGGATGTCAAAATCGCCAGAACATGCGGCCAGCCGGCGCTGGCTGATGACGGGCTGCCTATCGTTGTTGCCATATGGGACTCCCCAACCCTTTTGTGACAGGGTTAGTGCGCCGCGGCGGCGGCTTCCTCGCTGAGTGATCGGGTTTGGGGAGCCCAGTCCTCTTCCTCGCCCGGGACGCTGTACTCGTAGGGTCCCCTCTGAACAACCGGAAGGGTGGGTCCGAAGTTCCCGTGCGGCGGGATTACCGGGGCAACCCATTCGAGCGTATTGGCCTTCCAGGGGTTTTGCGGGGCCGTCTCGCCGATCTCTCCCATGTATTTCAAAAGATAGCGGTAGATCCAAAAGAAGACAACAACGCTGACGATACCCGCGAACATCCGGCCTCCAAACGAGGCCTGTGCCGGACTGGTCAGGCCCTCGAGATAATAAGCGATGAATTTGTAGGCCACGAACGCGGACAGATATGAGGATACGACCCGGGCCGCGGTCCGGAACCAATTGGCATTTATTTTCCAAAGACTCCCAAAGATATTAACGGCGAAGATGACTTGGCCGATGCCCAGCATCAGAGCGCCGAGGGTGATCGCCACATTAAGCGGCTCCATGTCTTTTAAAAACTCGTACTGCTGCGGGTTGTAAATCCGGCGCATATGGCCGCCGACGCCGATAAGGTGCATCGGGAAAAAAGCGATGTTGAAGCCGATAATGGTAATCCAGAAATGAACCCTTCCCAGCGAGTCGTTCATCATCCGGCCGAACATTTTCGGGAACCAATAAACAATGCCGGCGAACATGCCGAAAATACTTCCGCCGAAGAGAACATAGTGAATATGGGCGACGATGAAGTATGTATCGTGAATAAAAATATCGACCGTGTTCGATGCCATGAAAATGCCGCTCAGGCCGCCGATGACGAACATCGAAACGAACGCCAGGGCGTGAAGCATCGGAACCGTGAACCGGATGGACCCCCCCCAAAGGGTGCCGAGCCAGTTGAAGGTTTTAATGGCCGAGGGAATCGCGATGAGCATGGTGGTGGTCATGAAAGCCTGACCCAGGCGAGGGTTCATGCCGCTCTGGAACATGTGGTGACCCCAAACGATCCATCCGATAAAGGCGATTGCGATGATCGCGTAAACCATTGCGCGGTATCCGAAAATCGGTTTCCTCGAAAAAACGCTGAGGATGTCGGAGGTGACGCCCATGGCCGGGAGGATGAGAATATACACCTCGGGGTGCCCGAAGTACCAGAACAGATGCTGCCAAAGCAGCGGCTGGCCGCCCCTTTGGGGGTCGAAAAAAGCGGTCTCGAAAACCCGGTCGAAAATCAACAGAACCCCTGCCGCGCCCAGAACCGGAAGAGCGAGAAGCGACAGGATAGCAACCACGAAAAGCGCCCACACCGTTGTCGGCATCCGGAACCAGGTCATGCCCTTGGTCCGCATGTTGATGACCGTTGTGATGTAGTTAACCGACCCCATCAGGGAGCCGACCGTCAAAACAAAAATACTCAGCGCCCAGAGCGTTTGCCCCGCTCCGACGCCCGTGAACTCTTCCTTGACGGAAAGGGGTGCATAGGCCGTCCAGCCCGCCGCGGCGTGGCCACCCTCGACAAAAAAGCCTGACATCATGATCAGGCCCCCAAGCGCAGCGACCCAGAACGAAAGCATATTCAGAAACGGAAAGGCCATGTCCCGCGCGCCGATCATCAACGGTATTAAAAAGTTGCTGAACGCGCCCGAGAACATGGGCATGATAACCAGAAAAACCATGATGGTGGCGTGCATCGTTATCATCATGTTGTAAATATCGGGCCCGATGATGCCCGTGGGCATGAATTCGTTTTCCTCGGAGAGCCAGCCGAACCCCCATACCGGGGTCTCGGGCCAGGCAAGCTGCCAGCGGAACATGAGCGCGAGTCCCCCGCCGAGAATCATCATCACAAGCGCAAGCCAGAAAAACTGCTTGGCGATCATTTTGTGGTCGGTTGAGAAGACATAAGTCGAGATGAAGCTTCCGTGGTGATGGTCGTGGCCGGCGGCTGTTGCTGAATCGCTCATCGCTTGATTTTCCTCTCGGCGTTTAAGAACAACAAAAAGCGCTATATTTTCCGACGTTCAGTCGTTCCGGCTTTTTTTGAGATGGAATCTTCATGTGAAATCAGGAAGACTTTTTGGCGTATAGTTTTGAGAGAAACGCCTTGTAACTTTCCTCGGAATGAACGACCAATTCTCCCTTCATCCCCGAATGTCCCGTACCACAGAGCTCGGCGCATGGGATTTCGAACTTCCCGGTCTTGACCGGCTTGAACCAGACCCGGGTCTGACGGCCCGGGACGATGTCCTGCTTCACGCGGGCATGGGGGATAAAAAAGCTGTGGATAACGTCCTCGCCGCGCATCGAAATCAAAACCGTCTTGTTAATCGGGATGTTCACCTGGTTGTCCAGCTTAACGTCGTCTTTCGTTCCGAATTTCCCGTCCGGCCCCGGGTAGATAACTATCCAGTTGAATTGTTTTCCGATGACCTCAAGGCGCACATCGGGATTGGCAGGCGGGCTCAATTTCAGCTTTGCCCACGATGCATGGCTCAAAAACAAAATGACAATCAGAATAATCGCCGGAGTGATTGTCCAGATAATTTCGAGCGTGTTGTTGCCGTGGGTATATGTAGCCCGGACACCGGGTTTTTGCCGGTAGAGAATTAAAAAAGTGGCCATGCATACGGCGACCAGAACAAATGTCGCGGCCGTGATGTAATAGATGAGGGTGAACAGGAAGTCTACGTATTCACCATCCGCAGAAATATTTTCGGGGAGCCAACTCATCATAGGAGGATGTTCCTCATTATATTCGCGTGCTCAAATAGAAAAATTTCGCTTTCCACCGTATTCCGCCGAACCTTCCAGTTAGCGGGCGAGTCTAACGGAATGGGGTCTTGATGTTCAACCCCTAAAGTCGGATAAACATAATAAAAACAAAAGGAAACAGGGGATTTCACGGGATTAACGGACCGTATTATCTGTAGATTGGCGGGACGCTAGATCTCCATTTTGAAGTTGCTTGGGTCTTTGGCATGAGCGAAGTTTCGGGAGTAAGGAGTGGAAGCTTTCCGCCCCTTGACGATGGTCAGGGTGGTTGGGTAAGTAAGGGGAGCGATTTGCGCCAGTAGCTCAGCTGGATAGAGCGTCTGACTACGGATCAGAAGGTCGGGAGTTCGAATCTCTCCTGGCGTACCAGCAATATCAAGGGGATCCCAGTTTGGCTGGGGTCCCCTTTTTATGTTGTGTCAGTACTATGTCAGCACCGGATTTTTTTTATCGGAGAGCTCGGATCACTTTTTCTCTTTCCATCGCAACATCAAGGCGGAGTTGAGGTTGAGGAGTTCAATATTTTCGCTTCACTTTTTAACTCCTCCTTCACAACATAGCCGCACCGACCAATGTCACCGCCTCAGACGTGTTTTCGGGTCCTCCTTGTAGCGTTTATTAATTCGCCGCACACAAGCGGAGGGTGGCTTCTGGGAGCCACGTGGAGGATCCCCTTCAGTCGCTATCCGAACCGGAAATCAAGATCGCACAAAACAAAAAAAGGATTCCACAAGCAAGAAAAGTCTCTGATTGCGTAAACCCAGCGAAAAAGAAGGGTAGTCCTGGCCACGAATCAGGAGAGATAATTAGTTCAGCATATGTAAGTGCAGCGAGAGGAAAACACAGAATACCAGCCAAGAGAAAAGTCGCTCCTGCATAGCGCTGGAATCTTTTTCCAATTGTTTCTTTTGTCTTCTTAGATTCCTCGAATACCTCAGTTACCAGCGTATCTTCCTTTTGGACCTCTGATTTCCTCTCTGGGGGAAATGCATTCTCGTCTTGAATTGATAGGTTCTCATCTTCCAGT
>JAVEPB010000226.1 GCA_030922375.1 bacterium
AGCCAAGCTTTTTGACGGCATGGACCCCCGGCTGCTCCACCTCGAGCACGGCTGGTGGTTCCCCGAGGAGGAGGCCGCCCTGCCCCACCTCTACGGCGCCTTCCGCTCGAACGCGAACGCCATCACCCCGAACAAGGACCCTTTCCTCGACGAGGGCTTCGGCGGCTACATGCTCCGGGGCTTCCGCGGGAAGGCCTACAAGCTCACCGAGGAGGAGGCCATGGCCATCGGCCTCGAATCCCAAATGCCATCTCAGACCCCATCAGAACAGCCGGCGTCTTAGGCCGACTCCGCCCCGGAGGGGAACTTTATTCCATCCGTCCTCCCCCGCCGGGGCGATCTGAGGGGGTCTCCCGGCCCAAAACTTATCTTTCCAATTTTCTTTCATAATTTTTAAGCCAAAAACTCTGTAAATATTTGTATTTAAAGTATATAATTATTATTGTTGACCTGATCTACCTAAAATAGTATATACATTGTATATATGATTTATCACTTGGACGGAACCCGCGATGAGCACCCAGATCGGCAAATGGGGAAACAGCCTGGCGGTCCGTATACCCGCCGCCCTGGCCGGGCAGTTCGGGCTGAAAGAAGGCTCCCCGGCCGAGATGGTGGCCGGCGAGGGGGGCATCCTCATCCGGAAGGCGGGCTACGCCCTGGATGACCTGATCGAGGGGATCACCCCCGAAAACCTGCACACCGAAGTCACCTCCCGCCCCCTCCGGCGCGGGGAGGAAGGCTAGACGGTGGCGCGAGGGACGGTAACGCCCAATCGCGGGGACATCGTCTACCTGAACCTCGATACCCCGGCCTGGCACGGCCGCCTCGGGCCCCGATCAGGCGGCGGAGGGCGCGGCCCGGCCCTCGTCCTCTCTCCGGCAGCCTATAACGGCGCGACGGGCCACCTCATCGCCTGCCCCATCGTCCACGAGTCCCTTGGCTACCCCTTCGAGGTCGCCCTGCCCACAGGCGCGGGCGTCGCCGGGGTCATCCTCTCCGACCAGCCCGCCCGCCTCGACTGGCGCTCCCGCCGCGCCGACTTCGCCGCCCGGGCGCCCAAATCCACCCTCGAGGAAGTTCTGGGAAAACTCGGCGCGATACTGGCGTGAGAAGTAGGGTCTAGAGCCCAATTCCCTTCCCGTTCAGCTTGATCTCGCTCTTTAAGGGCACGGGGGCCTGGATCATGGCCTCGGCGAAGCAGCCCTGCTTGGCATTTTTAATTAATGCAACAACGCGCTCCTCGGGGGCGTCGGACTCGACCTCGAAAAAAGTCCGCGCCTCGAGGCATTCGCTCTTCACCGTCCCGGCGAGGACCGAGCCCGAGAGCAGGTAGTCCATCTCGACCCGGACCCGGCTGCTCTTGTATTCGATTTTCATCATGCTCGCGTACCGCGAGAGCTGGGTGAGCAGTCAGAAGCCCACCCCCATGCAGATATAGGTGAGGGGCTGGGGGTGCTCGTCGCTGCCGCCGAGGTGGGGCGGCTCGTCGCACAGGACCTCGAAATGGCGGTGGCGGCCGACTTTCAATTGAGATCCCGGGGGGGGCCTCGGTGTCGGCGAACTGCTGGACGAGGAGGCCCTGCCGGGGAAGCTCGGGCTTGTCGATGCTGCGCTCGCCTGGGGTGGTGCTCTGCTCGCTGTGAAGCAGGGGTTTGTCGTTCATCTCATGTCTCCAATGAGGTGAAAAATCAATCGGAATTCAACGAAACTTCAACCAAACTTCAACCGGACTTCAACTGAAAATCAATCGAGAATCAATCGATTGGGGGCCTCAGCGCCCGGATATCGGGCGTCGCGCTCTCGTAGGCGTGGGCCACCCGGAGGGCGTCGGCCTCCCGCCAGGGGGCGGTGACGATGTTGAGCGAAAGGGGGAGCCCCAGTTTGTTCAGCCCCATCGGCGCGACCAGCGAGGGGCAGCCCGTCATGTTGTGGCAGGAAAGAAACGGGCGGTGGAGGTAGTGGAAGCGGACGCCCCGCCCGTTGATCTCGGCGGTGAGGGTTTCGATCGGCGGCGCGGCGCAGGGCACCGAGGGCATGATCATCGCGTCGGCCCCCCGGAGGAAGGCGGCGGCCTCTCTTCTTAAAAGTACGCGCTCCCGCATCGCCCGGACGTAATCGTCCAGCGGAATCTCGGCCGACCACTCGTAGCGCTCGCGCACGTCCGCGCCGTAGCCATCGGGATTTTTCTCAAAGAAGGGCCGGTGAAACTCGGCGAACTCGGGCCCGGCGATACTCTGGAACAGATCGCCGAAGCGCCCGGCGTCCGGAAAAGAGACGGTCTCGACCTTCGCGCCGAGGTCCCTGAATACGTCGATGGCGTGGACGAAGGCCTGGGCGATCTCGCCGTCCACCTCGGCGTTCGAATAAAAGTCGGGACAGAGGATAATCCGCGATCCCTTGACCCCCCGCCCGATGTCCGCCGCGTAGTCGGGGACGGGCACGTTCCGCGTTTTCGAGTCCATCGCGTCGAAACCCGCCAGCGCGTTCAGGAACAGGGCGCCGCCCCTCGCCGAGCGGGTCATCGGGCCCAGGTGGTCCAGGCTCAAGACGTTGGGGCAGATGCCCCGGATGCTCACCCGCCCGTGGGTGGGCTTCAGGCCGACGATGCCGCAGAAGGCGGCGGGGGTGCGCACCGAGCCGCCGGTGTCGGTGCCCAGCGCCGCCGGTATCATCCCCGCCGCGACCGCCGCCGCCGAGCCCCCGCTCGAGCCGCCGACGATGCGCTCCGGGTTCCAGGGGTTCCGGCAGGTTCCCCAGTGGGGGTTGATCGTGGTCGAGGCGGCGGCGAACTCGTGCGTATGGGTCTTGCCGAGCATGATCGCGCCCGCGCCCTTTAAGCGGCGGATGCACTCGGCGTCCTCTGAGGGCACGTTGTCGCGGTGGAAGCTCGAACCGTTCGTTGTGAGGACCCCGGCGGTGTCGATGATGTCCTTCGCCCCGTAGGGGACGCCGTGAAGCGGGCCGAGGGAGCGCCCGGCGGCGATTTCGGCCTCGGCTCGGCGGGCCTCCTCCATCGCCCGGTCGCCGGTGACCGTCAAAAAGGCGAGGTATTTATCGTTCAGCGCCTCGATGCGGCGAAGAAACGCCTCGGTGACTTCCACCGGGGAGAGCGCTTTCGCCTGAATCTTTTCCGAGAGTTCATAGGCGCTCAGGTAGCAGAGGGCATCGTCGGGCATGGAGGCTCTCCTTTTTTCGGAGTAACGGGACTGGCCGGGCCGGTATACCTTCCGTCCGGCTATCTTCCGGGCTCGTGGAGCAAGCGCGTATATTTCTTCAAGGAGCGGAGGATCAGGTACAAGGCCAGGCCGAAGGCGAAGACGGCCCGCCAATTCACTCCGAGTGAGAGCCTCCCATCGGCCAGCAGGCCGCCGACGAGCTCCATCGCCGTGAGCGCGGCGACGACGGCGAAAAACCCCGTGTATTCCCGGCGGAGGACGGTCCGCCACGAAAAGGGCAGATCGGGCGGTATCCACCCCGAAAATCTCGGGATGAACACCGGCGTCCGACCGGCCCAGGCCCGGTATTCGTCCCCGAATTTTCCCTCGAGGAAATCCTCCTCGCGCAGGATGATCCGCTCATAGTACAGCCAGAAGAACAGCGTGAATACCGCCAGGACGAAAATAGAGTTCAGGAAAAGAAGGACGCCGAAGTTCATGAAAAAGTTGCCGAGGTAGAGCGGGTTCCGGCAGAGGGAATAAAGCCCCGTCGTGTTGAGCCGCGAGGCTTTCTGGTGCTTGGTGATGCGCCCCGAGGTGCCCGCGGGCGCGCGGCCGACGACCAGGACGCGGATCGCGAGGCCCGAGAGGGCGACGATGAAGCAGAGCGCCTTCCACGCCTCGCCGTAAATCCCCTCGGCGGCGCCGTAATAGTTGGACTCCATGAAACCGAGGACGACCACCGGGAGCATCAGGAGCGGAACGCACCCCCGCCAGCGGAAAAGCCAGTCGCCCTGTCTGACCAGATCGTCTCTCAGCATGCGCGCATAACCTTCCGCCACTCGGAATCGCGGTTGCCGGGAACCGCTCACTAACTTTCCATTTTCGCCCGGCCCGCATCCCAGTCAACAGGCGCGAGGCCATCCTCGGCGAGGTATTCGTGGTAGCGCCAGAGGCCCGCCTCCTCGTCCGGCCCCACATCATAGCGAATGCACCTCGTCAGGTAATCCCGCGCGGCGGCCTCGTCGATATAGGGGAGATCGCGACCGGCGGAGACGATGATCTCCTCGAGGCGGGCCATGCCCTCTTCCTTCGCCTCCCGGAGCAGCCGGCAGGTTTCAACGTCACTTCTACCGGCGTCACCCTTGCCTGCTTTTTCCGCACCGGCTCTGAACACCCAGACGGCGTAGAGGAACGGGAGCCCGGTGAACGCCTCCCACGCCTCGCCCAGATCGACCCCGTCCATCCCGCCCGCCTCTTCCCTCAGGGCGTTGTCGCCGATGAGGAGGAAGGCGTCGAAGGACTCGTCCTCCCGGGGAGGGCGCAGGGGATCGACCGTGGCGAACTCGGGCTCGGCCCCCCATTTTCTCTTGAGGATGACGCGGGTCATGTTCGCCGCCGAGAGCGACCAGCCGTCGAGCCCGACGCGGCGCAGCTCGCCGGGCGGCCTCCGGCAGAAAAGGCGGATGCTCCGCACCCGGCCCCGGCTGACGATCCCCACAGTGGGAACGTAGCGCGCGCCGGGCAGGTGGAACATCGCGAACGTCGAGACGAGCGCTCCGTCTAGCTCTCCGCTTTCGAGCATGGGCAAAAGCCGGGCCGGAGGTTCGCTTCGGAGCTCGACGTCCGGCCGGTTTTCGAGTGCGAGGGTCAGCGGTTTCGCGTTCAGGAAGGGAACCGTACCGAGTTTCAGGCCTTGACCGCCCATGTATCTCCCAGGCGCTCCACCTCGCGGTAGAGCGTGTCGCGCTCGACGGGCCGGCGGCCCACTTCCTCGATGAGCCGGCGGATGTCCTCCACGCCCATCTCCTCGGGCGTCCTGGCGCCGGCCATGTGGTAGATCTTCTCCTGAACCACCGTGCCGTCGATGTCGTCCACCCCGAAGCGCTGGCTGATCTGCGCGATGGGCAGCCCGACCATGATCCAGTAGGCCTTGATGTGATCGATGTTGTCGAGGAGGAGCCGCGCGGCGGCGTAGTTCCGGATGTCGAGCATCCCGCCCGGCCCGGGCACGTCCGCCATCTGCGAGTTGTCGGGATGAAACGCCAGCGGAATGAACGCCGTGAAGCCGCCGGTCTCGTCCTGAAGCGCACGGAGCCGGAGCATGTGGTCCACCCGGTCCTCGTTCGACTCGACGTGGCCGTAGAGCATGGTGCAGGTGCTCGCAATCCCCATCCCGTGCGCGATCCGGTGGACCTCGAGCCAGTCGTCGGCCGATTGCTTGCCCTTGCAAATTTTAGAGCGCGTCGGCTCGGCGAAAATCTCCGCCCCCCCGCCGGTGAGCGAGCCCAGGCCCGCGCGGCGGAGCGCGGTCAGAGTCTCCGCAACGCTCATCTTCGCCACCCGGTCCGCCAGCCACCTGATCTCGGTCGAGGTGAAGCATTTCAAATGAAGGTGGGGGTGTATCTCCTTGATGCCGTGGATCATCTCGAGGTAATAGTCGAAGGGAAGGTCCGGGTGGAGCCCGCCCACCATGTGAAACTCGGTCCTCCCCTCGCCGAGGGTCTCCGCCATCTTGAAAATCTCGCCCAGCGAATACGCGTAGGCGCCCTCCTGGCCCTCCTTCCGGGCAAACGCACAGAACTTGCACGCCTTCCAGAGGACGCAGACGTTCGAATAGTTGATGTGGCTGTTCACGTTGTAGTAGGTGGCGTCCCCGTGCCGCCGCTCGCGGGCCAGATTCGCCATGTGGCCGAGCCCGGCGATGTCCGGGGTCTCGTAGAGGCGCACCCCCTCCTCGAAGGAAAGGCGCCCTCCCGCCTCCACTTTCCCGAAAATATCCGCCAGCGGGCCGCTCCGCAGCCGCCGGGCCATGTAGGAATCGCTCATCACTATCC
>JAVEPB010000227.1 GCA_030922375.1 bacterium
TCCTTCTCGTTCAGGAATTCTTTCCGCAGCATCATGAGATTCATCTCGTAGGCGTCCGTGCCGTCGTAGTCCGAGAGCCGGATGGATCGGATGCTGTCGGTCGGATTCGAGTCCGAGAGGATGGTGCAGATGAACGGCTGAGGAATCTCGGTGAACTTTCGTTTTGACATTTCGGCACCTCGCTGCCGGTAAGCGGAGAGAACCGTTGGCCCGGGTGGACGTTTGAGAATTTCAGGACACATCCAATTTACCCATAGGAATCGGATAAATCAAGACCAACATATCTTCTAATCCGTTTTAATCGCGCTTGTGTTTTTGCGCGAGTTTTGGGAGAGGGGGTAGGGATGGAGGAGGAGTGTGGAGGTGAAGAAAAATTACAACACATGCAAAAAATAACTTGTTTGTGGCGGAGGGGGAGGGATTCGAACCCCCGGAGCTTTCGCTCAGCGGTTTTCAAGACCGCCGCCTTCGGCCGCTCGGCCACCCCTCCGCGCCGGGGACGGGTTATTCGTCCCGCCCGGCGATTATACGGGTTTTCACCCGGCGGGGTCTTCGCCGGGCTCGATGACCTCGAGGCCGCCCATGTAGCCGCGCAGGGCTTCGGGGACGATCACGGAGCCGTCTTTTTGCTGAAAATTCTCGAGGATGGCGACGAGGGTGCGCCCGACGGCGAGAGCGGAGCCGTTGAGGGTGTGGACATATTCGGGCTTGCTCCCGGGCCCGGGTCGGCAGCGAATCCGGGCCCGGCGCGCCTGAAAATCCTCGAAATTCGAGCATGAGGAAATCTCGCGGTAGGTGCCCTGGGAGGGCAGCCAGACCTCGATATCGTAGGTTTTGGCGGCCGAGAAGCCCAGATCGCCGGTGCACAGGGTGACGACGCGGTAGTGGAGTCCGAGGCGCCGGAGTATCTCCTCGGCGTCGGCGGTGAGCGATTCGAGCTCCTCGTAGCTGGTCTCGGCCAGGGCGAATTTGACGAGCTCGACCTTGTTGAATTGGTGCTGGCGAATGAGGCCGCGGGTGTCCTTACCGTAGGAGCCGGCCTCGCTTCTGAAGCAGGGGGTGTAGGCTGTGTATTTTAGGGGAAACGCCCGGCCGTCGAGAATTTCCTCCCGGTGGATATTGGTGACGGGGACCTCGGCGGTGGGGATGAGGTAGTACTGATCGCCCGAGATTTTGAAAAGGTCTTCCTCGAACTTGGGGAGCTGGCCGGTGCCGGTCATGGCCTGGGCGTTCACCATGAAGGGCGGGAGCCACTCGGTGTAGCCGCGCTCGCCGGTGTGGAAGTCGAGCATGAAGTTGATGAGGGCGCGCTCGAGGCGCGCGCCCGTCCCCCGGAGGAGGGCGAAGCGGGCGCCGGCGATTTTGGCGGCGCGCTTCATGTCGAGGATGCCGAGGGCGGCGCCGAGATCGTCGTGGGCCCGGGGCTCGAAGTCGAGGGCGGGCTTCTCGCCCCAGACTCGCTCGAGGCGGTTGTCGGCCTCGGAGTTGCCCTCGGGGGTGGTCTCGTGGGGGGCGTTGGGGAATTCGAGCATCCGCTCGCCGAAGGCGGCTTCGGCCTCCTCGAGGCCGGTCTCGAAGGCTTTGATCTCTTCCTTGAGCCGCTCGTTTTTCTCGAGAATTTCGGCGACCTCGGTTTCTTTTCCCTCTTTCTTGAGCCCTCCGATCAGCTTGCTGCCCCGGCGCATTTCGGCCACCCGGCTTTCGACCTCGGCGGTGAGCTCGCGGCGGCGGGAGTCGATCTCCAAAACACCTTTCAAGTCATATGCTTCTCCCCGCCGGGCCAGAGCGGCGGCCACCCCGCCGGGGTCGTTTCGGATGAGGCGAATGTCGAGCAAAGCCGGGTTCCTCCTCCGGGGGGAGGGGTTGGATCGAAATCGATTGCTTCAAGGATTGTGACATTAAATCGCTCACTTCGGTGCGTCAACGCTCCCAGGGAGGGGAAAACAGGTCTGTTGGCCGCCTCGAAGGGATTTGGTCTAATGTTTGAGGGGCTCCGGGGGAGTCCTCATTATCGGGTTCGGAGCTCGCCGCCTTGGGCGAAATTAGTGGCCGGCGGGGGTTGGAGGCTGCATTGACGGGCTCGGGCGGCACCGGGATCACCAAGTCCCTATGAGGCCGTCGCCGGGGTTTTCGGGCTCAGGCGGCATTTGCATAAATAGCATAAAAACATATTTATCAACGAGATGCGTAAGCTTTGTTGACCCAGAGCGCCCGTTGGTGTTTCAATGATTACGCGGATGGCCGCAGCATTTCAATAAATCCGAGAGAGAAGCCATGCCGACCGAGAAACTCGAGCCCCACATTCCCATCCTGGCCGCGGAGAGTGCGCCCTGGTCGGTTGCTTCGCTGAAGCGCCTCTTCACCGAATACCAGATGAGCAACGTTTCATTTGTCGATAACGCTTATAAAACCCTTCATAAAGGGCGGTTTGAAAAATTTTCTCTCATTTTGATCAGTGACATACTGGAGAAGGGCGAGAGCCTTAAAGTGCTCTCCCAGATACGATCGGAGGGAAAAAACAAGCAAATCCCGATTATTTTCATGTATCAGGATGGTGACGAGGAGACGGCGGAAAAAGCGGTCTCCTCGGGCGCATCCGCGACCGTAAAAAAGCCGGTGGAGGAGCGCGTCCTCCGCGAAGCTATCGAGGGGCTTATCGATAAGTACATTCTCACCGTAACCCTGATGGAAGAGAAGGACCAGGAAAACGAGAGCGCGACAATGTCGGGGGTCGAAAAGGGCCAAAAACTTCTGGCGCTTGGAGACTTTGAGGGCGCCGAGGCAGCCTTCGAGGACGCGATGATGACCGGCGGGGGCTCGCCCGAAGTTTTTTGCGGGCTCGCGGAGGTTTACCTTGCACGGGGAGATAAAGCGGCGGCGGAGCAGGTGCTTGGCGAAGCCGTACGAATCGACCCTTCGGCGCAAGAGAAATTCGACGGCCGCAACCTGGCCCTGATTCAGAAGGCAAAGCAATTTCTCGCGGATGAAAATCTCGACGAGGCGGAGGACAAGTTCAATGAAGCCCTCCTCAAGGGCGGAGAGGTTTTCGATGTTTATGCTGGTCTCGCCGAAGTCCATCTGCGGAAGAGCGACAAAGAGGCCGCCGAGCGGGCGATCGCCGAAGCCGAAAAGATTGACCCGGAAGTGCGGGAAAGATTCAAGAAACTTGAATCTGAGCTCGTCGATAAAGGAGATGAGAAATATACCGAAGGAGAGCTTGAAGAAGCCAAGGACGCCTACGAGTGTGCCATTGTGGCCAACGATAAAAGCGTGGCCGGCAATGTCGGCCTCGGCGAGACGCTTCAGAAAATGGGCGATCAGGAGGGGGCTGATGCCGCTTTCAAGAAGGCCGTGGAAAGTGATGAACGTCCCAAAGATCTGCACGTTTACAACAAAATGGGGATAATTGCCCGGAAAGAAAAGGATTTCGAGTTGGCGCTGGATTCTTATGACCGCGCCTTGTTTTTTAATCCTTTCGATCCCATTCTTTTTTACAACAAGGCAATGGTATACGTGGCGCAATCTGATTTTGTCGAGTGTTTGAATCTCCTGGAAAAGGCGTTGGAGTGCAATCCGGATTTCCGCGAAGCTAAAGAGGTACGAAAGAAGATAAATAAAATGATGAAGAAATAGATTTCCCTCCCCCGATGGGTAATTTATTTTTCGCCGATTCCCGGCCAGCATCTTTTTTTGTGGAGCGGTATATTGGAAACACCGCGCCGCCCGGTGGTGTACCCGCCTTTTTTCGGTGTGTAGCGGATTTGGCCCGCCCGGGGCTTTTTTCTGAACCAAAAACAGGTAAAGGGACGGAAATTGATCGCTAGCGCCATGGCACCGGGTGATGGAGATGATCGCGTCGACCGGGGACATCAGTATCTCGAGGACGGGGACTTCGAGGCCGCCAAAGGGCAGTTTGACGAGGCTTTGACGAACGATTTCAGCAACATCGGCGCCCGCCTCGGTTTATGCCACGCGCTCGCGGGGCTAGGAGAGCTAAAAGACGCGGAAAAGACTTTCGAGGCCGCCGCGAGTCTGGAGCCTGGCCCAGGGTTCGTGAGGGCGTTCAACCGCCTGGGCATCAGTCTCCGCCAAATGGAGGTTTACGATTTATCCCTGGAGGCTTTTTCCCGTGCGGTTGAAATCAATTCGGGTGATCCGGTTATCTTCTACAATATGTCGCTTGTTCATATTGTCAGGCTCCAACTCGACAAGGCCGCGGAACTTTTCGAGAAAGCGATTGAACTCAAACCCGATTTTGTCGAGGCCAAGCAGGCGCTGGATAAAGTCCCCGCCTGGAAAGACAGCCTCGGCGAAAATAGCAAATAATTCACCTTCAGGAGAGAGCCGGCAATGCCAGAAGATGATGATCGTCGAAAGCATTCGAGGTTTACGATTCCCGTCGTGATCGATGCGCCCGCGCTCTCGGATTTGTCTCTAGTCCCCGAAGATGTAAGCGCCGGTGGCTTTCAAGTGATTGTTTCGAAAAAATAAGAAGTGGGCGAAGTGGTGCCCTGCGGAATTCAAATCATGGATGAAAACTTTCGAAATTGCCGGGGCAGGGTCGTGCGGGTGACGGAGAATCCCGGGTCGCCCGGGTCGTGGACCATCGGGTTTTGTGTGGATTCGGCCGAGGCGGGAATCGATAGGTTCGAGGCAAAACTCCAGGCGCTTTCGGTTCTCCTGAAAAAAAGCTAGGTGTTTTTCGCGGGATGTTCCCGCGGCATTTATTTTTAAATCCCCTCCTGTTCGAAAATCAGATAGTGGCTGCTCCCCATCCCCAGGCGGTTGTAAACTTCTTGCGCGGATGTATTTTCGCGATCGACGTAGAGCAAGAGCCCGCAGGCTCCCGCCGAGCGGGCCAGGTCGCGCACATGTCCATGTAGGGCCGTATATACTCCGTTTCGGCGTGATTCCGGCTCTACGTAGACGTTTTGAATCCACCAATAATACGAATTGTTCCAGTCGCTCCACTCGTGGGTGACTCGAATCTGGCCCACCACGCTGCCGATTTTTTCCGCCAGAAAATATTTCCCCCGCTCCGGGAACCGGAGAGAGGCCTCCACCCCCCGACGGACCATCTCGGGGGCGAGTTCAAGCGATTCGCTGTCCCGGGCCATTTCGACGTTAAAGCGGACGATGGTGTCGGTATCGTCAGGCCGGGCGGGGCGTATGGAAATGGTGTCCAAGACGGGCTCCTGATAGTTGAAGGGCGGCGAAAAGTGTACCAGAGGCGGATGCGGGTTTCTTCCTCTAAGGGCCCTCTCTGTAAGGGGAGCGCGGGCTCAGGGCGGCCGGGGAGCGCCGACGCCGGGCCAAGGGCGAAAATTCGATAAAATTTAACGCTTTATAATTCAGCATATTACAGGCGAATTTTCGGCCCTTTCATCGAAATAACCCGGTATCCCGGCCGGAAGGGAATAATACGGCTCCCCCATCGTTTTTATCGCATGGCCCTGTGCCTTCTTTTTGAGCGGCATTTTGTGGAATCCCTCCTTCGGGAGCCGCGCGTAAAAGGCTCGCTAAATCCCTTCGGCGGGAGCCGCGCGAAAAGGCCCTCGGCCTGCCCTTGACAGGGGCTGCCCCCCGGTAGGGTCTGCCCCTGGCAGGGGCTTGAGACCGATCGTCCATAACCGCGAACCCGTTCGTTGCGGGTTTGTCCGGCGCCGGCGCCACCTTTATCCGATTTCTGGAGGATGCACCCCGATGAAGACTCTCAAAGCGATGTTCCTGGGCCTTGCGGTCGCCTCGTTGCTCCTGGCCAGCGGTACGATGGCCGAAGCGATGAAGCACAAAAACCCGTGTAACCCCTGCGCTGCAAAGAATCCCTGCGCGGCGAAGAATCCGTGTGCGGCGAAGAATCCCTGCGCGGCCAAGAACCCGTGCAACCCCTGCGCGGCGAAAAACCCCTGCGCGGCCAAGAATCCGTGCGCGGCAAAGAATCCGTGCGCGGCCAAGAACCCCTGCGCCGCCAAGAACCCCTGCAAGGTCAGTAACCCTTGCAACCCATGCGCGAAGAAATAACCGCCCCGAACCAGCGCTAGATTCGGCCCGGGGGAGCGGGTATCCTCTCCCCTGGGTTTTTTATGCGCGCCGCCGCGCCCTTCTGCCTCCCCTCACCATCCGAAAGGATAAAAATTCCCGATGAAACGCCCCCGCCGCCCACTGGTTCGCGCCGCGCTTTTCGCCGCCGCGATGTTTTCGGGGATTTTCATTCTGTCGGCGAATGCCGCCGCCGCTGAGGGTAAATGGCGAAGCGCCCGCGAATTCGCCGAGGCCCACTGGCGCACCCCCGTCCCCCCGATGGGGGAGGCCCCCGCCTCGCACAAGGGCCGCGAACGCTCCCTGCTGCCCGCCGACTGCGGCAGCTGCCACCCTGACCAGTACAAGCAGTGGCGGACCACCCTCCACGGCGGGGCCATGAGCCCCGGCGTCTACGGCCAGACCGCCGATATGTGGGACGACAATCCCGGCGGCGCCCAGGGCTGCAACCAGTGCCACGCCCCCCTCGCCGAGCAGCAGAAAAAATCCCTTCGCGGCCGGGGGCCCCTCGCCGCCTGGGGCAATAACCCGGCCCACCTCAAAAAACTCGAGATGGCCGGTCTCGCCTGCGCCGCCTGTCACGTGAGGAGCTGGCGCGTCCACGGCCCGCCAAAAAAAGACGCCGAGGCAGGCGCCGGCGGCGCCACCACCTCCGGCGAGCACGGCGGCGTCCTCCGCACCCCCTTCTTCGAGCGCTCGGAGTTCTGCATGGGCTGCCACCAGCACACCGGCGGCGGCCCGAACGGCAAGGCTATCCAGAACACCTATAACGAGTGGAGGGAGAGCATCTGGGCCAAGGAAGGGGTCCAGTGCCAGAAATGCCATATGCCCAAGCGCGCCCACCTCTGGCGGGGGATCCATGACAAGGAGATGACCCAGGGCGCCGTCACGCTCGACGTCGAGCTCGACAAAACCGCGCCCGCGGGTATCGCCGCCGCCCGGATCGTCATCAAGAACACCGGCGCCGGCCACTACTTCCCCACCTATATCACCCCTGCTGTCGACGTTATCGCCTGGCTCGAGGATAAGAGCGGGCGGCCCCTGCCCGGCACCCGCCAAATCGAGACCATCGAGCGAAAGCTCTCCGCCGATTTCAGCCGCGAGATTTACGACAAGCGCATCCCTCCGCAGCAATCCTTCGTCATGAACTACCGCCGGGGCCGGTCGGTCTCGGCCGCGCGCCTGCGCGTCCGCGTCCATGTGCGCCCCGACGCCTTTTACCTCGGGTTCTTCAAGGCCACTCTCGCGGGCCGCGGTCTCTCGAAAAAAGCCCGGCAGCTACTCGAAGAAGCCAAGCGACGCGCCGAGAACTCTCCGTTCAATATTTTCGATGATCGGATTGAGTTGGGTGGGTGAGAAGGCGTGAGCACTCTCAAGGCGTGAGGCTTCTCAGGGCGTGAGCACTTTCAAAGCGAGAGCCCTCTCCGGCCCTTACACCCTCTTCCCCCGGGAGAGGGCAGGGTGAGGGAAGATTTTTTTTCCGGCTCATTCTCGACGACTTTGATCTCCGCGTCCGTCGGTTCATACAGTTCATGGACCAGCGTATCGATCCGGCGGTCTCAAATCCCCCCCCTAAAACAACCGCCACAGATTCCGCACCATGAGCGAGAGGCCGACGAGCCCCAACAGGCCCATGACGAGGCGCTCGAAGACGCGCTGGGAAATTTTCTGGCGGAAGCGGTTGCCGAACCACATTCCGAGGACGGCGGGGGCGAGTAGGAGGAGGCTCTGCCAGACGGCGCCCGAGGTGTAGGCGTCGAGGCTGGCGAAGGTGAGGACCTGAAGCAGAAGGAAAAAAGTGGCCGAGACGCTGATGAGAAAGACGAATGCGTCGCGCGGGACGCCCGAGAAGTTGAGGAAGAGGACGACGGGCGGGGCGGGCATCATCAGCGAGCCGTGGAGGAAGCCGGCGGCGGCGCCCCAGAGGACCGAGGCGAGCCGCTCGCGCTTAAAGCCCGCCTTCGCCGGGTTCCAGCCGCCCAGGCGCATGGCGACGACGATGAGGAGGAACAGGCCGATGCCGATGCGGGTGATGTCGGCTTGCAGCCAGACCACCACGTGCACCCCGACCGGGACGAGGAGGGCGCCCGTGATGAGGAACCAGGGGACGCGGCGGATCTCGCGCCACTCGGCCCGGGTGAGGTAGAGGGCGTAGAGGTTGAGGATGAGGATGGGGATCGCCATCCAGGCCATCGCGTCCTTGGGGGGCATGATGATCGAGAGGAAGGGGACGGTGGAGACGATGAGGCCGAAGCCGATGGCGCCTTTCGAGAAGCCGCCGAAGATCATGACGGTAAATAGGAAGGCGATGATCGACGGGGAGAGTTCGGGCATTGGACGGTCCTCGGTCCGGATGGGATGAATCCCGGGTGAAATCTAGCACACCTTCGCCGTGATCACAGGCGGCCGGCCATTGGGCGGGAAACCCGCCGGGCGGCCCGGAGATTCCAGAGACGGCCCGGTAATTCCGGGAACTGGTCACCCCTCGTGCCCGGCCCGGATTTTCGAGAGTGCCTCGAGCAGCTCGGGCGGGCCCTCGGGGTCTCTCTCGACGGCGCCGAAGGCGAAGTTCAGCCGGTTGGCATAGGTGCGGTAGCTGGCGCAGGCGATTGCGTCCACGACGCCCTCCTCGCTCAGCCCGGCGCGCCTGAGGGCCTCGATGTCGGCCTCCTCGATGGCCCAAGGCCTGAGGGTGATCTTCAGGGCGAGGCGAAGGATGGCGCGGTCGGCATCGTCCAAAATCGCCGCGCTCTCCGGGGAGAGCAGGGCGGCGGCCAGATCGGCGTCGGTTGCGCCCCCGGCGTCGGTTGCGCCTCCGGTATGATCACGGAACGACCGTCCGTGGTTCACGGCTCAGCCGTATCAGCCTCCGTGCGCGGCGACGTAGAAAGCGATCATCTGCACGCGCCGCCGGCCCAGGGCGGAACCGCCGTAAGCGGCCTCCCGGAGCGCCTCCCGCCCGGCGAGGACGGCGGGCCGCCGCCCGAGGGCGAGGAGGAATTTCGAGACCGGCCTTCCGCCCGCTCTGACGCTCTCGATGATCTCCTTTGACGCGCCCTCGGTTTCGTCCAGCTTCATGGGCCTGATCCAGGTCATTGTCTCCTCCTCGCTCTGATGATCGGTGGTCGGGCGGTCTCGTGCTTCGGAGCCAGAATTCGTACCCGAGCCCTTCCCCGTATATTTCCGCCCCCCCGAAACCCCTGTGGATAGGATGAATTGAGGTTTTTTATATTTTTTTTGATATTTTTACTCAAGTCCCGGCGGGAAGCGCCGTTACAGGAGACGAGGAAGGAGATTTTCTAGACGTTGGAGTGGCGAAAATGCTTGTTCAGCCCGTACCGGATGCACCATCGATTCAACAAGTTGCCCAGGGAGGCGGGAGCAAGGCTGCGTCCACCCAGAATGCAGCCCTCCAGCTAATCGTGTCCGCCGTTCAGGTGGCCCAAAGCAGCGCGGTCATCGCGGTCACGGGTAAAGGCTCGAGCGTAAACACCTCCGCCTGATCCGCTCCTTTCGTTTTTCTCACTCCTTACGCCTCACCTCGCACACGCACCTGAATCCAAAAAGCAGATGGCGTGCCTTCGGGTCGCGGCCGTGTCGCGCGGCTGCCCGGGTGATCCCGGGAGCGTCGTCCCAGGAGCCCCCGCCTTTCATCACGGCGCGCCCCTTTCCGAAATCAGACCCTGTCCATTCGAACACATTGCCCGCCATGTCGAGTGCGCCGTAGGGGCTGACCCCTCCGGGAAAGGCTCCGGCCGGTGTGGTTCCCTTGTAGCGGTAGCCGTGGTTGAGCCGCGAGGGATCGAAGCGGCTCCCCCAGGGGAAATAGGCGCCTTCCACACCCCGCGCGGCTTTTTCCCATTCGGCCTCGGTGGGCAGGCGGCCCCGTTCACCGGTCCTCTTCCCGCCGCGCCAGGCGCAGTAGGCCCGCGCGTCGGCCCGGCCGACCAATACGACAGGGTGGTCGCCGAGGCCTCGAGGGTGCGCCGGTTTCCCGGTCGAGGCGTCCTTCCGCCAGAGGTAGCGCTTGACTTCACTGTAAGGGTGCACCAGGTAGCCCTGCTGCCGGTAGTTTTCAGGGGAGATGAACGGGGCGCGGTGGCCGGTCGCCCGGACAAACCGCTGGTAGGCGCTCTGGGTGACGAGGTTGCGGTCGATGAAATAGCGCGGGAGGCGGACCCGCTTGCGGGGAAGCTCCCAGGAGTCGTACCAGCGGTATTTCCGGGCCGCGGCGCTGCCAATCCGGTAGGCGTAGCCGCGCTCCGCCCGGCCGCTCCCCATCCAGAAGGATCCGGCCGGAATTTCAATGAGGGAGGGAACCGCACCGGCTGCGCCGGCGCCGCAGACCGCACCGGCCCGGCCGGGAAAGACCACCGACGCCACCGCGAAAGCTATCGCCGCACTTTTCAGGAAAGTCGGAATTCTCGGGAAATCCGCACCTCTCGGGAGCGCCGGTATATCCACCTCGCTAGGGGGCGCTGACCGCGTCCTTGACGATCTTCGCTAGAATCCCGTCGAGTTCGGCGGCCATCCTGTCAAGATCACCGCTACCGTAGGGGCGAAACACGTCGGAGGGTTTTTTGTAGGTGATGGTCGCCGTGCCGTCGGCGTTTTCGTACAAATAAATGCGAAGCGGCGCCTCGATTCCCGCCGGGATGCTTGCCTTGAGCATTCGCACCGCGAAGCGGGGATGATAGACCCCGAAGACCCGGTTCCCCTTGATCTTGACCCCGATCGCGGCGGCCCCGTGGGTGGCGCTCGCCTTGCTGACCAGCCCCATCTTGTTTTTCCTGATGGCTTTCGTGAGATTTTTTTCGGCCTGAAGAAAGGGGGCCTTGGTCCTGAAGATGGGGTTCTGGCCGGCGTCTCCGGCGGCGAGGCCTCCGCCGGCGGTGAGAGTTACAGCGAGAATGAGAGCGTATAATACGGGCGCTGTTCGCATCTGGGTTTTTTCTCCGGTTTCGGCGGGCTTGGTAATCCGCCCCTGTTCGAGAATAATATCACCGGTTGGTTGTTATCCATTGAGTCCGGTGACCCGTCGGGTCCGGTGAGTGAGTCCGGTGAGGACTCTACCGGGGTGTAGCTTGGGTCAAAGCCTGCGTGCATAGGGAAAACAAAATGCCCCCGCGTAAATTCCACAATGCGGCTCTGATTTTCCTGGTGGTCGTCCTTGCCGCCTCGGCGGCGCGGGTGGCCGGGGCCGCTCCGATATTTAACAGGCTCCTCATGGCGCCCTCGGGCTCCACCCCGCCGAAGGATTTTAGCTACCCCACCCTGGCCGGTGAACAGAGGACGCTCGGCGAGTTCCGGGGGCGGGTGGTTCTTCTCTCGTTTTTCGCCACCTGGTGCCCGCTCTGCAACGAGGAGATGCCCAAACTCGTCCGGGTCCACGAAAAATACAAGGCCCGGGGGCTCACCGTCCTCGCGGTCTCGGTGGACCGGTCGCCGGCCTCGTTCGTCAAGCTTTGGACCGAAAAAAAGAAGCTAAACTACCCCGTCCTCCACGATCAGAAATTCCAGTCGAGGGTCAGGTACAACGTGCGAAACGTGCCGACCATCTACGTCCTCGACCGCGATCTTCAGCTGGCCGCATGGTCGGTGGGCCGGGTGGACTGGGAGGGGAAAAAGGCGGCCCGGTTGATCGAAAAGCTCCTCGCCAGGCCCGCGGCGGCGGGCGACGCCGCCAAAGTAAGCGCCGCCCGCCCGCGCTGATCGGCCGTCTTTTGTCCAGGCCGGACGAGCCCGCGCCGGATTAGTCCTCGCCGGGCCAGAGCCGGTGCAGCCGCAAACTCTCCTCGATTCCCTTGAGCTCCCCGTCGAAAATATCCTCGCGGAAAATCGCCTGCGATAAAAAACCCTCGACGGCGGGCTCCCTCCTGACCGAATCGGTGATCACGATATCTCCGCCCCGGCTTTCGCCCTGGGTCCGGGCGGCGATGTTGACCGTGGTCCCGAAGAAATCCGTCCCCCCGTTCAGGTTGACCGCGATGGCGTGGCCGGTGTGGATCCCCAGCTTGATGATGACCGGGTTGTCCGCGCCCTCGGAGTTGCGCTCGCCGATTTTCTGCTGAATGGCGAAGGCGGCCTCTATCGCTTTTTCCGAGGATTTGAAAGAGGCCATCACGGCGTCGCCGATTGTTTTGACGATGTGGCCGTCGCGGGCGCGTATCTCCCCGCTCAGGATATTGAAGTGCCCCCGCACGACGCCGTAGGCGACGGCGTCCCCGATGTCTTCGTACATTCGGGTCGAACCCTTGAGGTCGGTGAACATGAGCGCGACGTTCTGGATCGCGATGTTCTCGCCGGGCCGGATGGCGTCCGGTCCGAAGATGCGCCTGAACTCGGGGAAGAAGGCGACGTCGAGCGCCGTAGCGGCGTCGTCGGCCCACTCGGCCCGCTCCAGGACGATGAACGTTTCCTCGGCGGCTTCGCTCGTGTAATTCACGCGGAGGGTCCCGGCGGGCTCCTGGATGAAAAACGGGACGAAGCCCTCCCGCGCGATCCGGACCTTCGTGATCCGGTCTTCCGTGATCGGAGCTTTGTCCTCCTTCGCTCCGCCCTCTCCCCCAATTTCAGTTCCTTCACCGGTCATGCGAATCGAAACATAGGTTTTGCTTTTTTCGCACCGGATGCGGTAGGCACCGGGGGGGAGGTTGTGATCGGCCCGGTGCGTCCCGCCCGGCTCGAGCGTGAACTGCTCGACTACGTGAGGTGTGTTGCCGGGGCCGCCGACGCAGTAGATCTCCTCGCGGATGCGGCGGAGGCCGGGCGAGGGCGAGAAGGTCGCCTCGAGCGAGCGGTCGAACTCCACCTCGTAGTCGATGTTGCACCCCTCGCAGTAGGCGGCCGGCGTGACCTCGCCGAGCGAGGCGTATTGCGCCTTTGCGTCCCGGCAGTGCGGGCACAGGAGGTTCCAGTTCAGGTTGAGCGCGCCGGCCCGGACCGCCGAGAGGCACACCGCGAGAACTTCGTCTTTCGGGTGGCCGAATTCCCGCGCCAGGGCGAATGGGCGCATGTGCCGGAGGCGGCGGCCCTCGCTCGTGGCGATGTGGCGGGTCAGCTTTTCGAGGAGGTCCCGGTCCGGCGGGGGAGATATCTGGCGGAGCATGCGGGCGGTTTTTGCCTCCACCGAGGAGCGCCACCGGCCCGGGGAGGTGTTGTCCGATGGGTGCAGCATCTCGGACACGAATCCCTCATATACCCTGCCAAAAGAGAATTGCGCCCGGCCCAGGACGGTCTTGAGAACAGGAGCGATCAGCGGCCACCTGACCCAGAGCGAGAGGGTCTGGACGAGGTGGGTCCCGTGGGTTTCGGGGAAAAGCTCGACCCGGCTGGTGTAGCTGTGGAGCGGTCCCGCCGTGAATTCGCGCCTCACCGAAAGGCGGTGGTTTTCCACCCATTCAAAGGGATGCTCCCGGTAGCGGAGCGGGATGAGGCCGAGCAGGCGGATTTCGGCGTAGACCCGTGAGCCGCCGCCCTCGAGCGGAACGGTCCGGTAGGTGACCGAGGGCAGACCCGCGAGGCGGTTCACCCGGTCGGTGTCCGAGACGCAGGGCCAGAGCCGCTCGGGAGACACCCCGAGGTGCCATTCCCAGACAAAGGAGTGAACCGCCTCCGCTTGTGCGGTATCGTTCCCATCACTGAGCAAGAGGAAACCTCAGGGGGATATTCAACTGCCCCCGGGCGGCGAATTGTTTAACGAAAGCGTATAGTCAGGGAGAATTATAGGCAGGCGGACGGGTCGCAACAAGAAAAATCAACGAACAAGAAGAATTGATGAACAAGAAGAATTAATTGGAGGAATCATGTCCCTCGACTCCGCACGAATTACCCTCATCGTCATCACCGACATAGAGATACTCGCCCGCGGGTCGAACATGCCGATGGCGGACGCGGTGCGCGCGGCGGCGGCCGGCGGCGCGACCATGATCCAGCTCCGCGAGAAAGCGATGGAGGGCGCCGCTCTGCTGCGCCAGGCGGATGAGTTGTGCGCCGCGCTCGAGGGGTCGGGGTGCGCCTTCACCGTGAACGACCGCCTCGATATCGCGATGGCGAGCGGGGCCGAGGGGGTGCACCTCGGTCAGGAGGATATGCCCCTCTCGCGGGCGAAGCGGCTGGCCGGGGATCGGCTGGCCTACGGCGTCACCGCCGGGAAAATCGAATGGGCCCGGGGGGCCGTGGCGGACGGGGCGGACTATATTGGAGTGGGTCCCATCTATCCGACCGGGAGCAAGGAGAACGCGCGGGCGCCAATCGGTCCGGACGGAATGGCCGATGTGCTCGCGCATGCGGGCGGGCTACCCGCCGTGGCGATCGGCGGGGTGAACGCGGAGAATCTCGGGCCGGTCATCGCCGCCGGCGCGGGCGGGGTGGCGGTCATCGGCGCGGTGATGGGAGCCCCCGACCCCGAGGCGGCGGCGCGGGAGATCAGGCGGCGAATCGAGGAGGCGCGAGGGTGAGCGGGGACGCAAAAGATACGGCGGGGGGTTACGGCGAGTTCGCCCTGATCGATCGGTTGCGCTCGATACTGACCTCCTCCGCCAAGGGCCCGGATGTCATTGTGGGGATCGGAGACGACGCCGCCGTGATCGACGCGGGCGGGGGGAAGTGTTGGGTGATCTCCTGCGATGTACAGGTGCAGGGGACGCATTTCCCGGCCGAGGGGGCGTCGGGTTTCAGCGTCGGCCACAAGGGGCTCGCCGTGAATATCTCGGATGTCGCCTCGATGGGCGCCCGCCCGCTCTATGCGCTGATATCGCTGGGGGTGTCCGACGCGACCCCGCTCGCGTTTCTCGACGAAGTGTACGAGGGAATCAACGCCAAGGCGGCCCGGTGGGGCATCGCCGTGGTGGGCGGGAACGTGACCCGGACGGAGGGGCCGTTTTTCATCGACGTATTCATCGCCGGTGAGGTGGAGCGCGAAAACCTCCTCCTCAGGAGCGGGGCCCGGGTAGGCGACCAGATTCTCGTCACCGGGAATTTAGGGAACTCCGCCGCGGGTCTTTACCTCCTCACCCATCCGGAGGTGAAGATCGGTTTTGAGACGAACACCGTGCTGACGCACGCCCATCTCCGGCCCCAGCCCCGGGTGGAGGAGGCGCAGGCCATCTCCGCGCTTCGCCTGGCGACCGCCATGATGGACATCAGCGACGCCCTGACCGGGGATATCAACCATATATGCGAGGCGAGCGGAGTCGGAGCCGTGGTTTGGGAACATGGGTTGCCCATTTCGACCCCGGCCTTGAATCTGGCCTCCATCGTGCAAATCGATCCGAAAGAGTGGGCGCTCTACGGAGGGGAGGATTATCAGCTCCTCCTGACGGCGCCGCTCTCAGCGGTCCCGGCCCTTCAGGAGGCGGTCCGCTCGGTCGGCGGGGGTACCCTGTCCCCGGTCGGCGAGATTTTGTCGGCCTCGGAGGGTCTTTTGCTCCAGACCCGCTCGGGCCGGGTGCCCCTCGAGGTGAAGTCCTGGGACCATTTCCGGGAGCCAGAGGCGGAGTCGTAGTCTGTTTTCTCCGTAACTGGATTTTAAGAGATGAATTTCTCATAATATTCTTGACGATTCATGAACAAAGAGACTACATTGGTTCCGGGGAGTCTGCGGACTCCTATCTTCCGCACCACGGCCCCCGCTGGATGTCTCCTCCGGCGGGGGCCATTATTTTGGCCCCACCAATATTTTGGCCCGGAATTCCCCCAAATGCCCGAAAATCTTCCTGAAATCAGGCGCCAGGCGCCTTCGCCGGCGAAATTTTGTCACTTTTAAGTAGTTGATATTTAACGATTTAAAAAATAAAAGCCCCGAAATCAATAAAAATTCATTTTTTTCCTAAAGTTCAACCCGAAATTGACGTTAAAAGATATGTATCCATGTTGCTCCACTCAGAATGGGGGAAAGCGGGGGCATGGCTGACGCGATTCGATTTAACGAAGCGGCGTTTTTTCAGGCCAGACGGACTGCTGCCAGGGGAGCGGCGTCAACGTCGCTGGTCCGGGACCTGGGATCGGGTCTCGAAAATGCCTCCGAGGCGCTTTTGGCCAACGTATCGAGTCAGACGGCGGCCGAGGCGTTTTTGGCCAGCGATGCCATCAAAAGCCGCCTTGAGACCGAGGGTGGGCCGAATCTGGCCGCCAGGCTGAGTTCCCAGCAGGTTGACCAGAATGTGGCCGGTAACCTGGCCTCCGGCAGTAGAGGGCTCTCGCTGAGCGATCAGGCGAGTCTCGTGGCTGTGGGGCTGAAGAGTCTGGGCGGCGCGAGAGGCGCGTCTCTGAACTTTCTGGCGTAGGAGGACAAATCCGGGGAGTCCGGATCCGGGGAGAGGGCTTTCGGGCTCCGCTTCTCATTTGTTTTTTGATTTTATTTTTTTTCGGTGTTTTGGGCGGTGAGCACTTATACCCACCCAAGGGTCTTATCGACCGCCGCAGGAGGAACTTTAGAGATATTTGAAAAAAAAGATTGGTTGCATAATTTTCAGTAGGAAAGTAAATTTTATTCACAACTCTAACTCTATGACTGGATGAGACCATGGTTGAACGAGTCACTAACACCCCACAGGTGGGCGGGCAAAATCTGGATGAGCTCGTCGCCAGCCGGCAATCGAAACAGAATCTGATAAAGTCGGTGAGCGGGCCTCCCACCACCTCGGTCGCGCGGACGACGCCCTCGCCCGACGTTCCGAGTGTTCCGGAAGAGTCCGCGCCCGATCCGGTCCCGACGCCCAGTCCCGCCGAGCAGACGAACGAGTTGATTAACCGGGCCCGGCAGCGCCGCCAGCAGCTTGAGGTCGCCACCCCCAACGTCCGGAATGCGGCCCAGAGCCCTGACACCTCCGCGCAGGTGCGTCAGTTGGTGGGACAAGCGCTGGAAAGTTTCAGCGCCGGCGGAAACCTCCCGGCCCCGGCGGCGGAGAGCCCCGCCCAGCAGGCGGGGGTCGTCGCTGTTCCGGACGCCCCGGAACGAGCCCCCTCGGGGCCCGAGATTTCTCCCGCCGCCGAAGCGCCCGAGGCGACTGGCGGGGGACCCACCTTCGAGGTGGGAGCCGGTATCGAGGTGGATGTTCCGTCCGACCTCGAAAGACCCGCGGCGCCCGCAGGTAACCAAATTGAGACGGAGCGCCAGGTGCAGACGACGCAGGCGACCGGGGAACCCGTTCCCGAGCCGGTTGCCCAGGTAGGCGGCGCTGCGCCGGTGGGCGGAGTCGTCGAAACGGGTGCGGAAGCGCCGGTGGAGGCGGTTCCCGACACGCCCGAGCCCACCGGCGGTGGAGGAGGCAACGAGGGGACTGCCGATACTTCAGGTTCACGGGGCGAGGTCGTCAACGTCGTCGCTTAGAATTTTGCGTGAGCTTTAATTACGGTGTGAGGAAAGCCAGTGGCTTCGATCGGTGCATCGGTAAATTCTCAGGCGCTCGCCGCGACCGTTTCCTCTAACGGGACGCCGCTCCCGAAAGGGCCCTCGGGTGCCGAAACGTCCGGCGCATTTCCGGTGGCGGCGAAAGTAATCGCCTCGAATTTAAACCGAAGCGACTCGATTCCGACCAAACCCCCAAAGCTGGCCCGGAGCCTCGAACAACAAAGCCTTGAAATGAATTTCATGCGGGATGGCGGGCGCGGGGCCAACGTGAGCGTCATTACCTGACGCCGCTTCCGCGCAACCGAAAACCCTTCCGCACGTCCGGGAGGGATTTTTTTTGTCCGGCCTTTCGTGATTGCCGGTCCTTCGGTGTCGCCGGTGCGTCTATTTTTCGGATTTGCCGGGTGAGTCCGGCCGGCGGGCGGCGGCCGCCCGCTCGATGATTCCGGCCAGCATCGCCGCGCGCGGCGCGAACGAGGGAATCTCGACGTATTCCTCCTCCGTGTGGAGGCCTCCGCCCACGGGACCCAGGCCGTCCAGGACGGGGACGCGAAAGGGCGCGAGGTAGTTGCCGTCCGAGCCTCCGCCGGTCGCCGTGTGGGAGAAAGGAACGCCCGCCTCCCGGGCGGCCTCCCGGGCGGCTTCGAGGAGGAGCTCGATGTCCGCCGCCGGCTCCATGGCCGGCCGCCCTCCCGACTCCTCGAAGGAAAGCCGGGTTCCCTCCACTTCTGGAGTTCGGATGATCTCGGCCAGCTCCCTTCGCATGGTATCCAGCGTTTCCTGTTTTTCAGCCCGTATCTCCACCGTGCAGCCGGCATCGTCGGCCACGATGTGAGGCCGCTCTCCGCCCCGAAGGCCGGTGATGTTGATCGTCCCGCCGGGACGCGCCAGTCCGTAGATGCGGACGATCTGCCGGGCGGCCTCCTCGACGGCGCTCCGGCCCCGCTCGGGATCGACCCCGGCGTGCGCGGCGACCCCTTCGATGGAGAGCGATCCGATGGCGCTGCCCTTCCTCGCGCTGACGAGGGAACCGTCCGCACGCGCGGGTTCGAGTATCAGCGCCGCCGCCGCGAACTCCCCGATCTCCTCGATCAGGGCGCGCGAGGAGGGGTTCCCCCGCTCCTCGTCCGTGTCGTAGAGAATGACGATAGTCCCAAAGTCGTCGAATCCCTCGGCGAACAGGGCCTCTAACGCATAGACGCATGTCACAAGCCCGCTTTTCATGTCGATGACGCCGGGGCCGCGCGCGCGGTCCCCCTCGATGGTGAAGGGCCGCTTCGCCGCCTCGCCCTCGGGAAACACGGTGTCGCAGTGTCCGATGAGAAACAGCTTGGGCCCCTCCGGGCGCTTTCCCCTGAAGCGAACCGTCAGATGGTCCCCTGTGCCGTGCGTGCCGGGAATGCGGTCCACCTCGCCGCCGATTGCCCGGTAGCGCTCCTCGAAGTAGCCGGCGACCCGGGTGGCTCCCTCTCCGGGAAAGGTGGGCGAGTCGATGGAGACGATCCGCCGGAGGTCCTCGATCATATCGCCGAGGCGCGGCTCGATCCGCTCGCGAAGTTTCCTAGCCCCGATCATTTTCTTTCCCCGACGATGTGGAATCGTCCCTCCACCGAGTCGCCCGCCACGCAGAGCTCGTAGATGCCGTCCGGAATTTTCGCCCAGACCTCCCCGGCGAGCCGGAGCCGGTCCGGCGATGTGCAATGGCTGAGGTAGAGAATCCGTTTCGACCCGGCCGGAAACCGCCCGGGATAGCTTTCGGGATGCGAGGCGAGGGCAGCGAGGTGGCGCGGCTCGATGGGTTCTCCCTCCCGAAACCCCCCGATTCGGCACGAAGTCTCGAACCGGAACACGATGTCCGGCCCGGCGCTTTGGCCGAGGGCGCTGAGACCCAGGACGAGAAGGCAGTGGGTGACCCCTCCCGGCACGACGGGTTCGGTTTCGGCGGGCGCCTTGATGAGGCGCTTCCGCGCGCCGTCGGTCTTGACGATGAGGACGTTTCCGCCGTTCATCGCGTGAATTTCCTCGACCCGATTGACCGGTATTCCCAGGAACATGTCTTTGGGCAGCTTTTTTTCCACCCAGACCACAGCGCCCCGTGCGGCCCACTTTTGCGCCGCCTTGTCCGCCTTCTCCCGCTCCGCGTCGCTCAGCAGGAGAGAGGGGCCGCTCCAGTCCTGGAGCGACTGGAGGTTGGTCGTTCCCGTGACCAGCACGGGCACCCCCGCCTCGACGAATTCGACGACGAGGCGTTTCGTGACGGTCGCCTTGCCGCCCGCGCCCATGACGGCGGCCATGTCGCCGGGGGTGAGACGGAGAATCTTCGATAGCGATGGTAGAGCGCCGGAAGCGGTATTCATCGTCAGGAGGCAGCCCGGTATATTTTCTCGATGTCCTCGAGCGAGAGTTCCCTGGGGTTGAATCCGAGGAGCCGCTGCTGGGTGGTGAACGCCGCCTCGGCCAGCTCAGGGATGACGTGGGCGGGGACATCCACCTCGCTGAGCCGGGTCGGCACGCCGCAGTCCCGGCAAAGCCGCTCGACCGCCGCGACCGACCGCTCGGCCGCTTCCTCGTCCGGCAGGCCGCCGACATCCTCTCCCAGTATCCGAGCGATGCGGGCGAATTTCGCCGGGTTTGCCGGAAAGTTCACCTTCACCACATGGGAGAACATGAGCGAATTGCTCACCCCGTGGGGGATGTGAAAGCGCGAGCCCAGCGGGTAGGCCAGCGCGTGAATCGCCCCCGCTCCCGCGCTGGTCAGGCAGACGCCGCCGTAGTAGGCGCCGAGCGCCATGTTGCTGCGCGCATCGAGATCACTTCCATCCTCGCAGACGCGGCGGAGGGAACCGGCGATCAGTTCCATCCCCTTTACGCTGTAAAGTTCGCTCAGAGCGGAGGAGTTCGGGTTCACGAAGGACTCGAGGCAGTGGGTGAGCGCGTCCACGCCCGAGGCGGCGGTCACCTTTTCCGGTGTCGTCAACGTCAGCTCGGGGTCAACGATGGCCGCGTTCGGGACGATATAGGTGCTGACGATGGCGAGCTTCACGCCTTTTTCGGGCACAGAGAATATCGCGTTGGGCGTCGCCTCGGCCCCGGTTCCGCTCGTCGTCGGGATCAACACGCAGTGAAGTCCCGGCTCCTTCACCAACTCGACCCCCAGATAGTCGCGGGGCTCGCCCGGATTCGTGAACAGGACGGACATGGATTTGGCGAGGTCCATCGAGCTTCCCCCGCCGATCCCCACGACGATGTCGAAGGATTCATCCCGAAAGCGCTCATAGGCCGATTCCAGATCGGCGATGGCCGGTTCGGGCGCGCACTCGTCGTAGACGGTGACGTCGAGTCCGGCGGCCTTGAGCGGCTCGATGGCCCTGGCGGCGATGCCAGCGCCCAGGACGCCCTTGTCGGTAAAAAGAAGAGCTTTCTTCGCGCCGGCGAACTCGGCTTCGTCGCGGACTTTTTCGACCGTTCCGGCGCCGAACCAGGTGCGGACGGGGTGGCGGATGTTGAACATAAAAGCGTACTCCTTTCAGGGAAATTTTCAGGTCTTCAGCCTGGTTTCGGATCGTATCCGTTCGGACCAAGTCCGTTAGGGCCCGGTCCGTCCGGCCTGGAGGCCCGCCGGTTTTGCAGCGGGACCATTATCTCCGCCGGCAGGCGAGGGCGCAACGGCGGGAGGCCGGCTAGCCGCCCCAGTCCGAGCCGGTGAGGAGTTTCCTTGACCTCCGGTAGACGGGGTGGCTGCGTCAGGAGGCTGGCTTGCTATCCCAGTCCGAGCCGGTGAGGAGTTTCCATGCGTTCCGATAGGCGAGGCGGCGGCGGGCGGGTGGGGTGAGGTTGTCAAGTATCCTGTCGCTGTAGTTTTGATGACGGCGGACATATTGGGCGGGTTCCAGAGCTTCCAGCGAGCTTCCGCTGATGAAGTGCGCGATCCGCGCTTCGAGCACTGCCCGCCATTCCTGGGAGAATCTTCCGCCCGGCTCGAATAGAAGGTTTGGCCGGGGAGCGGGGAATATTTTGGACTCCCCGGGCGGGTGTTGGGTCAGGATCAAATACAGATTCGGGCGGCGCTGCGTGACGGCGCGCAAAAGTCCTTGGCCATAGGCCGGCAGCTTTTCGGGGCTGGGCAGGTAGCCGGCCCGGTTCCAGACGGCGGCGCTGCCCGGATGGGCGCGGAGCTGGCGCTCGAGCCAGCCGAGCCCGTCGTCCTCGGGTTCCATCTCGAGCCAGACGGCCGCGTCGGTTTCGGCTGAAAGCCGGAGGATGGCCTCGAAGGCCGCTTTTTGTCTTTTAATCCCTGCTTCCCGGGCGCGCTTTTTCTTTCCGCTCAGGTTCAGGCCCGGGCCGAGGTCCATCCGGATGCGGCCGATGCCGAAGCCGCCCGCGCCGAGCTCGCGGCGGGTGGAGCGGAGTATCGCCCTGTCGGGCGAGGCCCAGGAGTCGCCGTCCGGCGAGGAGGTCAGGGGAACCAGGCGGGCGGGATGTTTTTTCACCGCGCTCAAGATCGTTTCGGGCCGGGGAGAGGTGACGGCCGCGAGGGCGACGCCGGCGCGGTCCATCGCCAGGACGAGGGCCGAGGCGTCCGCCCCGGGCGAGAGCATGACATCCATGTCGATGATGGGCAGGCGGTCCGCGTCGATGAAGGCCTGGACGGTCTTGCGGTAGAGGGAGATGCGCCCCTCCCGGGTGGCGGGCGCTTCGGCGGGGGCCAGCTCGACCGGGCCCAGGCCGCAACCCGCCGCCAGGAGGCCGCACAAAAGAAGGGACGCCGCCCGGAGAGCTGTCGCCCGGAGAGCCGCCGCGACTAGAGGCGGTCGAATTTCCGCCCCGGTGCGGGCGCCGCTCCCCAGAGGGGGTGGCTGGAGGGGCGGTGGAAGATGTCTTGTCATGGGCCGTTTTCCGCCTAGTCGACGATGGCGACGGCGCGGATGTGGGTCCCCGTCGCGCCGACCCATTTAAGCGGCAGTACGCTGACCGTGAAGCCGTGCGCCCTCGGGATGTCGCCCAGATTGTCGAGGTTCTCGATGTGCCAGTACTCGCGATTTTTAAAAAGCCGGTGGCAGGGCCAGGGGTCCCTTCGCTCCATCATCTCCTTGATGGGCAGATCGAAGCCCGGCGCGTCGATTCCGACCACCTGCACCCCCCGGTCGATGAGCCACTCCGCGCTCTCGCCGGTCATCCCCGGATGGTCGGTCAGGTAGCGGGGCTCGGTGGTATAGTCCGAGGCCCCCGTCCACAGCAAAACAATCTCCCCGCCGGCCAGCGTGTAATTTTCCTTTGCGATCGCCGCCTCGAGATCGGCGTCCGTGATCGGCTCGCCGGGCTTCAGGTGACGGAGGTCGAGCCTCAGGCCAGGGCCGTAGCATTTCTCGATCGGGATGGCCTCGGAGGGCGAGTCGTTCTGCCCGCCGTGGCTCCGCGCGTCGATGTGGGTGCCGCAGTGCTCGCTGAAAATGCAGACGCTGTGGGCGAAAAGCTCGGGAAACCCCATCTTGTCCGCACCGATCCGCTTGGCCGACTCGAACGTCGTCTCCACCGTCTTGATCAGCGGCTGCATCGTGCCGGGGTAGTACTGCATCGACTGATGAACGGGCATGGAAAGATCGATCAGGGTCGCCATCGGTGAATCTCCTGTTTCGGGAATCGATTTGCCCGCGGGGTGTTTACTCGGGAGGTGTTTACCCAGAGGGCGGCTGCTCGAGGGGTGGCTGCCCGAGGGTAGCCTAGATGATCCCCGGTGCGTATCTCACGAAATCCCACCACCAGATTTCGCGGACGAGGCCTTCGAGCTTGCCGAGCATTTCGGCGCTTCGCTCGGTGCCGGCGGAGGCTTCCTTCCAGGCGTCTCCCCCGAGGATGTCGGGAGAGGACATCTCGAGGAAGGCGAGGAAGGCCTGTTGGCCGTCCTGTTTTCCCTGCATCTTCGTCTCGGCGGTCTTGATGTCCGAGACCTTCTCCGCCCGGCGGAACAGCCGCGCCCGCAGCACCGTCTCGAGGGCGCAGAGGCGGGGGAAGTGCTCCTCCGCGTACCAGGCGAGGAGATCTTCCTCGGCCCCCTCGGCCGGGTCGGACCGGACGGTGTAGATGTAGGGCGCCTCGGTGAGGGGCCGCTCTCCACAGGAGACCGCCAGCTCATAGACGCCGCGCCGGGCGTCCCGAATGACGCCCATGGATTTTTGGGTCCAGGGGGTCGGGTTGTTGCGCGATTCGAGATAGTAGGGGCTGTCGAAGGTGGCCAGATCGATTCCCTCGAAGACGGTGAGGCGTTTGTGGCGGCCCCCCCCGCCCTCGCTGTTATAGCGGCGGCAGGCGATGTAGCCCGGCCCCTCGAGGCGCTCGGCCGTGTGCTCGAGGTTGTGCCACTTGCGGATTTCGTCCTCGCTCTCCTTTGGAATGTTGGACCAGACGGCGGTGATGGCCCCGGCTTCGGGCAGGCTCATTGAATTCCCCCTTGGACAGTTATGGACCCAGGATTTCGATTAAATTTCCCTCGGGGTCGCGCAAGAACACCATCTGCATCTCGGGCGTCCGGCGGATGGGCTCGCTCAGGAAATCGACGCCCTTCGCCCGCCATTCCTCGTAGGTGGACGCCATGTCCTTCACCCACATCGTGATGTAGCGAAAGCCCGACTGCCCGTCCGCCCCGGCGGGGCCTGCGGGCGGCGCGTCGGGAAAGTGAACGAGCTTGAGGTTCACGTCGCCGAATTCCATGTACTGAATGTCGAAAGCCCCCCCGGCGACCCCGCCTCCGCGGGCCGTCTCCGCGTCCACCGGTATCTGCCGGGTCGGGGTCATCCCGAGCTTGTCCCGGTAGAATTCGAGGGCCCTTTCAAAATCACGCACGACGAGCCCGATGTCCAGAACGGGCCGTGACAGCTCCACCATGACGCTTCCTCCCTAGTCCTTGATATTCGCGAGCCATTTGGCGTACTCGACCGAGGGTCCGGTGTTGTGCTCGCGCCAGATGGTCATCTTCTCGGCCTCGATCGAGCCCTCGGCGTGGATGGCGAGGACGGCCTGATAGCCGGCGAAGTCGGTCGCCGTGATCTCGGCGATGAGGTTCATCAGCCGCAGGCGGTCCCCGGCGGAGACCCCCCCGGCGGCGCCCAGGTATTTCTCGACCAATTCGCCCAGGCGCGGGTCGCTCAAGTCCTCCTCGGTCGGCCCTGTGACGAGGAGGCCGCCCGCGATGTCCTGCACCCAGGCGAGGGCCTGGTGATAGCCGGTGGCGAAGTGGAGCTTGGCGATATTCACCGTCTCGACGTCGGGGACGGCGACGCCGTCCACCATCCGGCACTCCCGCGCCGCCTCGCGGGTCATCCCCCGGAGGATCTCGGCGTAGCTGATGAGCTTGGCCAGCTTGTCGCGCACATGGTTCGCCCGGAGGATGCCGTTGTACTCGGCCATCAGGTACGAGGCGCCAACGAAAAGATCGACCAGCGGGAGCTTGTAGCTCACCGCCGTGAATCGGTGATACTCGACGAAGGTTTTTGCCAGAGGCCCGGCCATCCCCGTCTCGCCGTTCATGAACACCCGCTCCCAGGGCACCTTCACATCCTCGAAGATGGTGAGTGTTTCCATCATCTTGTGTTTCGAGGCGATGGGGTGTTCGAACTCGTTTCCGCTTCTTCCGTAGCCCGAGCAGATCATGGTGAGCCCCGGCGCGTTCGCCGGCACCGCGCAGGCGACCGCGTAGGCCTCGTCGCCCTCGCCCATGTTCCGGGTGGGCAGGACGATGATCTCGTGCGCGTTCGTCGATACCGAGGTGTGCACCTTCGCCCCGCGCAGGACGATGCCCTCGGCGTCCTGGGAGACGACGCGGACATAATAATCCGGGTGGACCTGATCGGAGGGCCCCTTGCCCCGGTCGCCTTTTACGTCGGTCTGCGCGACCGCGATGGCGAGGTCGTTATCGCGGCAGTGCTCATAGAATTTTTTCACCCGGGGGAGATATTCGGTGCCCGTCTCGCGGTCCATGTAGGCGGCGATGAGGTGGAGGGCGAAAAGGGCGTCGGTCCCGATCTCCTTGATGAGCACGACCAGCGTTCCGCCCAGGGCGGTGGCCCGCTCGATCAGGGCGCTGCGCTTCAGGAGGTCCTCGGCGTTCTCGGGGATGTGGTAGTACCGCGAAAAAGGCCCCTCCGGGCCGTCCACAACCGCCAGCTCGCGGTCCGCGTCCGAGTGCGCCATTTCGTAGTCGATGGCGGCGTGATCGACCGCGAGGCCTATGACCGGATGCTCTGTGACATCCTCGACCGGCTCTCCCCGGTAGAAAACCCGCCGCCCGTCCCTCAGGCTCGCCTTGTACTCCTCCGGGCTCATCAGGGGCATCACCGCGCCCTCCTGTTCAAGAACCTGCTCAATATCCCGCTCGATATCCTGCGCAATAAGTGAAATGAAAGGTTGCCCCTAGGGTAGCCGCTATCGGCTCCGGCGGGAAGCGGGGGAGAGCGCCGGAGCCTGGGGCCGGTGCCGGGGTGCTGAGCCTGACCGGGCGCTGATCGGAGCGGCGCGGGCGCAAAAAAGCCTCCCTTGAGCGAGAGGCTTTTTTGTGTGCTCGTGTGGCTGGTGTTTCGAGTGTTTACGTCTCGAATCTACCCCTCGGCGGCGAGTTCGGCGAGGCGGCCCTGCTTGTCGAGGTTCTGAAGCTGGGGGAACCCGCCGATCGCCTCTCCGTTGATGATGATCTGGGGGGCCGACTTTCCGCCCGTGAGTTCCATCATCGCGTCCCACTCCGGGGTATGGCCGAAGACCAGATGCTCCTTGTAGTCGAGCCCCCGTTTTTTCAGCAAGGTTTTCGCGGCCGTGCAGAAGGTGCAGGGCTCGGTGGTATAGACTTCGATCTCAGCCGCCATTGAAAATCTCCCTGGGTGTGCCTGAGCGGGACTTCGGATCGCGGATCCCGGCTCGTGGTTTCTTGTTCTCGGATTCTGATTCTCAGATTCCGGATTGTGAATCCCGGTTCGCGGATTGGAACGCTACCAAAAAAGAGGGGCCCCCGTCATCCCCGCCCCTCTTCCCGGCGGGTGGCCCGATGGCCCGGTGGGCTGGAAGGTGGCGGGCGAGAGATGGAGACCTAAGTGTCTGAATTTCCCCGGTTTTCGAAACCCCCCGATTCCCCCGGAAAATATGGCGATTCCCGGCGAAAAAAATATTGACTTGCCCCCGGAATGGGGGTAAAAGATCGCCCCTGGCGTTTAGTAAAGAATGTTTTGTATGAGTGGTTTACTAAACTTCCGGCTCGTTCGAAGGGAGTGTCTCTTGGGCGTCGCCAGAAACAGCAAAACACAAAAAAAAGGTGCGCCGTGCGCCGGCGCTAATGGCGGCGATCGGCGCGACAGCCCGAACGGCGGAGCGGGCGGCGGCGAAATCTGGCAGGTCGGGGAACGCATCCGGGACCTGCGAATGTCCTACCGGCTGACCCAGGAGGAGCTCGCCCACCGCTCAAGCCTCACGAAGGGATTCATCAGCCAGCTCGAGCGGGACCTGAGTTCGCCCTCGCTCGAGAGCCTGGTGGGGATCCTGCGGGCGCTGGACACCGATATCGTCACCTTCTTCAAGGATCAGGAAGAAGAGGGTTTCGTCTTCGGGGAGGTAGACGCCGTCAACGCCGACACCTACCCCGAGGTGGCCGAGTTTCGGCTGCTGGTTCCGGGCGGGGCCAACTGCGACATGGAGCCTGCCCTCGTCACCCTCGAGCCGGGCCAGGAGATCACGGAAAAATCCCACGCCGGCGAGGAGTTCGGCTACGTCCTTCAGGGGCAGGTGCAGGTGACCTACGGGGAGCGCCGGATGACCGTGCGGCGCGGGCAGTGTTTTTACTTTGTCGCCGACCGGGGGCACAAGGCGGCCAACCCGTTTTCAAGGCGGGCGAAGGTTCTTTGGGTTTCATCTCCGCCGAGTTTTTAGCGGCCGGGTTTCTGGTTGAAGGCGGGACAAACCACAACGGGGCCCGCGGCCCCAGGAAGCGGAGACAGAGTGAATTCCCTGGGCAGGCATATTCTGGCGGAATTTTATGAGTGCGACCCGGCGATGCTCAACGACCCGGCGGCTATTGAACAGGCGATGAACGAGGCCGCCGAGGTCAGCGGCGCGACGATCGTTCAGAGCGTGTTCCACATGTTCAGCCCCTACGGGGTGAGCGGGGTGGTCGTCGTGGCCGAGAGCCATCTCGCTGTGCACACCTGGCCCGAGTACGGGTTCGCGGCGGTGGATTTTTTCACCTGCGGCGAGGTGGACGCCGGGGCGGCGATCCGGCGTCTCGAGGAGAGGTTCGGGGCCGGGCGGGTGACTTCGCGGGAGATCGAACGGGGCGTGCTCGGCGTTTTCGGGCAAGGCCCCGGAGCCCTCGCGGGCCCCGGAAGTGGAGAGCGCGCCGGGGTTCTGGCGGGCCCCGGGAACGGGGAGGAAACGCGATGATCTTCACGGTCCCGACGAAATACTACTTCGCCTACGGCTGCGCGGAGGGCTACACCCTGCTCAACGCCTTTGATTCCGCCCTCATTAACGCCGGGGTCGGCAACACGAATCTCGTCAAGATGAGCAGCATCCTGCCTCCCCGGTGCGAGAGGATCCCACCGGTCAGGCTTCCGCAGGGCGCCCTGGTGCCGGTGGCCTACTCCTCGGTCGAGTCCGACCGGCCGGGCGAGGTCATCACGGCGGCGGTGGCGGTGGCCTCTCCCGCAAACGAGGATCATTGCGGGCTGATCATGGAATACCACGAGGCCGCGCCGCGGGATGAGGTCGAGGCCAAGGTCCGCCGGATGGCCGAGGAGGGGATGAAATTCCGCGGCCAGAAAATAACCGGGGTCGAGAGCGTGGCCGCCGAGCACATCGTCGAGAAAACGGGGGCGGCGTTCGCCGCCGTGGTCTTGTGGGATTAGGCTTGTGGCGCTGAACAAGCGGCCCTTTTTCCAGCCGGCTGCCTCCAACCAACCGGCGGGGCCGCCGGGCGGTCATATCTGGTTCACCGAGTACCACTCTCCCGCGAGCGGAATCACCGTCCGGGCCGAAAAAACCCTGTTCACCGGAAAAAGCGCGTTTCAGGAGATCGTCCTCCTCGAGACGGAGGACTACGGGCGGATGCTCGTCCTCGACGGAGCGATACAGACGACCGAGCGGGACGAGTTCGTCTACCACGAGATGATCGTCCACGTGCCACTTTGCGCCCACCCGAGGCCCCGGCGGGTCCTCATCGTCGGAGGAGGGGATGGGGGCTGTGTCCGCGAGGCGCTCCGCCATCCCGAGGTGGAGCGGGTGACGCTCGTCGAGATCGACGGGATGGTGGTGGAGCTGTGCCGGAAGTTTCTGCCGAAAATCGCCGGGAGCCTCGGCGACCCCCGCGTCGAGCTGTGCATCGAGGACGGGGTGAGGTTCGTTAAAAACCATACGCGGGCTTTCGATGTGATTATCGTGGACTCGACCGACCCGGTGAACATGGCCTCGCCGCTCACGCGGGCGCCGTTTTTCAGGGCGGCCAAGGAGGCGCTGGCGCCGGGGGGGGTCTACGCATGCCAGTCCCAGGGCCCGGTTTTCGAGGCGCGGGGGATGCGCCGCATCGCGAGGACGATCAGGAAAGTGTTCCCGGACGCGGCGCACTATCTGGCGAGCGTGCCCACCTACCCGGGCGGGATGTGGAGCTTCGCGCTGGCCTCGAAGGGCGGAAAGCGCCCGGCCGCCGCCTCCTTCGCCCCCTCGCGCCCGCTCCCCCGGGGGGTGAAGACGCGCTACTACACCCCTGAAATCCACCGGGCGGCGTTCGCGCTTCCCCGCTTCGTTCAGGAGATCATCCGGTGATCGATCCGCCGTCTCCGCCGCCCGCCCGCGAGCGGTTCCTGGGCGCGGAGAGAACCTTCGATGAGGCGATCATCGCCCTTTTCGGGTGCCCCTACGACGGGACGGTGAGCTTTCGCTCAGGCGCCCGGCAGGGCCCGGCGGCCATCCGCGAATTTTCTGATGTTTTGGAGACTTACAGCCCCGAACTCGGAGCCGATCTCGGGGATGTCTCCTTCTGCGACCTGGGCGACCTGGCCCTCGCCGAGGCCCGGGTGGAGCAGAATCTCGAGATTATCAGCGCAGAGGCCCGGCGGATTTTCTCGTCAGGGAAAATCCCCTTCGCCCTGGGGGGCGAGCACCTGGTCAGCCTTCCGCTTATTCTCGCGGCCCTGGAAAGCCATCCCGATCTGGTGGTTTTTCAGTGGGATGCCCATGCCGACCTGCGGGGCGATTACGAGGGGGCGGATTTCTCCCACGCGACGGTGATGCGGCGGGTGGCCGAGGCCGTGGGAAACGAAGGGCTGGTTCAGTTCGGTATCCGCTCGGGCACACGCGAGGAGTGGGAGTGGATGAAGGACAACCGGACGGTGAAACCGCTGGACCCCGATCATGTCATGGCGGCGGTGACCGAGAAGCAGGGAAGGCCGGTTTATCTATCGGTTGATCTGGACGTTCTCGACCCATCTGTTTGTCCGGGTACGGGGACGCCCGAACCGGGAGGCTCCTCCTTCGCCAACCTGGCCGCATGCATTTACGCGCTCCGGCGTTCCGGGGTGCCCATCATCGCTCTCGACGTCGTTGAACTCGCGCCCGGTATCGACCCCACCGGAATGAGCGCCGCGGCCGCGGCGAAAGTCGTCCGGGAACTCCTCATCAGCTTGCGAGTTTAGGGGCCTGAGTGTCCCTGACCAGGGGAGCCCCTGCGCATTTGGCGCCCCGCCGGGTGTTTGCGATCCTCTTCTTTTCCTCGTATATTTACTGGGCGTAGAGGTATATCTTTAAATTTCGTACACTATATACATTCTTCCTTTCTGCGGTTATTTGCGCGGAGGTTTGGTGTCACTGCTTTTCTTTCAATGATTTGGGGAATTTTCCTTTTTGATGAGTTGATGCTGGAGGCGTTATGGCAGAAGAAAAACCCCGGCAGTTTGTCGGCAAGACAGAGTTCAAAAAGGGGCTCGAAGGGGCCATTACGAACGAGAGTTCCATCAGCTATGTCGATGGCGCCAACGGGAAGCTCATCTATCGGGGCTTCAGCATCGATGACCTGTGCGCGGGTGGCGGGGGGTTTGAGGAAACGGCTTATCTTTTGATTAACGGCGAGCTACCCACAAAGGCGCAGCTCGACGCTTTCAACAAGGATTTGGCCGGCCGCAGGGCCATTTCCCAGGAAGTCAAGGATTTGATCACCCTGATCGGTTCCAGGACTCATCCGATGAACACCCTCCGCACAGCCGTTTCCATGCTGGGATGCCTGAACGCCAAGGAATTCGAAGTCAACGTCGAAAACGACCTGGACATCGCGATGTCCCTGACGGCGCAGTTTCCCACCGTCGCCGCCGCCATCCAGCGCGTCCGCAACGGCCAGCCCATCCTCGATCCTGATCCGTCTCTCGGTCACTCGGAGGATTTCATGCGGATGATGACGGGTGAAGCCGCCGACCCCCGGACCGCCGAGGTCATGGATATGGCTCTCATCATCCACGCCGAGCACGGGATGAACGCTTCCACCTTCAGCGCCATGGTGACCAACAGCTCCCTTACGGACATGTACTCCTCGATATGCGCAGGAATCGGCTCCCTCAAGGGCCCGCTTCATGGCGGCGCCAACGAGGCCACGCTGAATACCTTCCTGGAGATTAAGGACCCGGCCAAGACCGAGGAATGGTTCGCCGCCGCCAAGGAGAAAAAGCAAAAGGTCATGGGTTTCGGCCACCGCGTTTACAAGGCCTACGACCCGCGGGCGGTGATCTTCGACCCCATCGCCAAGGAATTCGCGGAGCGCGCCGGCTCTGGTCATCTCCACGAAATCGCCAAGAAACTAGAGGCGCTGGTCGTCGCCGATCTCGGGGGCAAGGGAATTTTCCCGAACGTGGATTTCTTCTCGGGCGTGATTTACAACGCGATGGGAATCGACACCGACATGTTCACCCCGATTTTCGCCGTCGCGCGGATCGCCGGCTGGTCGGCCCGGATCCTCGAATACCTCCCCGAAAATCGCCTCTTCCGTCCCCGGGCGGTCTATGTGGGCGATCTCGAGTCGAACTACACGCCGATCGATCAGCGGTAGGCGCTCCTGCGGCGGGCTTAAGGAAGTAACCTGCGGCGGGCAATGGGAAGTAACCGGCGCGGCTCATTCAACCGGAAGATGAAAGATTCAGGGGCGGGTTTCGATACCCGCCCCTTTTTTTATTCGGCGGGCTTTAGGAAATTTTGCTTGATGAGGGGATGAAAATGCCCACCTTCGCGCATTCGTTTCAGGTCGAGACCAGGGGTTTCACGGATATCCACGACATCACCGGCGAGGTCTCGGGCGCTATCCGGCAAAGCGGCCTGAACAGCGGAATTGCCGTGATCGCGGTGCCGGGATCGACGGCGGGGGTGACCACCATCGAGTTTGAGCCCGGCGCCGTCTCGGACCTCAAGGAGGCCATCGCCCGCCTCGCCCCCGAGGAGGGCGGATATGCCCATGACGCCCGGTGGGGGGACGGCAACGGGTTCTCGCACGTGCGTGCCGCGCTCCTTGGGCCGGGTCTCTCGCTGCCGTTTCGCGGGGGCGAACTCCTCGCCGGCGCCTGGCAGCAGGTGGTCCTCGTCGATTTCGACAACCGCCCGCGCCAGAGGCGGGTGGAGGTCCAACTGGTGGGGGAATGAGGGGGCGAGTGAGTCTCCTCAGGCGCTTTCCTTGACGGTTTTCTCTATCAACTCCAAAGCGGCGCCTGCGAAAGCCCACATGTTCGCCTCGCGGTCGGCGCTGCCCGTCTCGAGGGTGATCATCTCGTCCGCAGGGCCCGAAACGGCGATGCAGGAGTGGCCGGGGTCGTCTCCGTAGCGGTTCCCCTTCGGGCCCGTCGCGCCGGTTTCGCCGACACCCCAGGTGGCGCCCAAATGCTCCCTGGCGGCGCGGGCGATGCGCAGGGCGTATTCCTCGGTGCTCGGCCGCATTCCATCGAAGGTGTCCTGCGGTAGGGCGAGCATCTTGTTCCGCGACTCGTAGGTGTAGAGCACCCCGCCGCCCAGGAAGTAGGCCGACGCGCCGGGGACGGACAGCAGCGCCGCCGAAATCAGCCCGCCCGCCGAGGTCTCGGCGATGGCGATGGTCTGCCCCTTATCTTTCAGGAGCGCCCCGAGGGCAGCCCCCATTTCTCCCAGATTCGGCATGACATCCTCCCGCGGCAAAAGTTTATGAAATCGGTTTGAAGTCTCATTGTAAGGGATTTTTCGAATCTTTGAAGGGCCGGGTATCGAGTCGCGGGCGCGGTTTCCGCCGCCCGCGAGACGGGCGGCCCCGTTCGCGGTTATGATGGCGAAATCGTCATACATGGATACGCCCGCCGGAGCGGGTCTGGTTTTCTCAGAGGGGAGATCGCCGATGCCGATTCACAAGATTTTTGAGATGGACAAGCACAAAGAGGACGCCTCGCCCGAGGCCGATATTCAGCGGGTGAAGGGAGATTTAATGAAGGCGGGGATTGTCGTCTACAAAAAGGACAAGGGCGCACCGCCCCACTGCCATCCCAACGACGAGCAGTTCAACCTCATCCTCGAGGGGCGGCGGGTCATGATCCTCGACGGTGTGGTGGTGGTGGCGGGGCCCGGCGATCTGATTCACATCCCGCGCGGCTCGGTCCACGGCGGCGGGGCCTCGCTGGACGAGCAGAGCGTTTTCTTCGCCGTGAAAAGCCCGGCGGGAAGCGGCGTCATGGGCGAGGACTATCAAGCGGTGGATAACGCCGAGGAGTTGGTGCGGATGGTGGAGGAGAAAGTGGCCGAGATCCGGGCGGCGGACGCGAACGGGGGCTAGCGGCGAAACCGTCCTAATATTCGGTGTGGCGCGGATTTTCGGGAGCTTCAATCCCCTTCGGCGTATTCCTCAAAAGTAAAGAAAAGCCCGTCGAGGACGCGGGCGGCCTGCTCGTCCACCCCCGCGCGGTCGAGGGGAAGATCCACGGCGTAGCGGAAGACGCCGTCGTGGTAGTGCTCGACCTTGTGCTCTTCTTCCTCGCCGGCCTCCTCCATTCCGTCGTAGATGAAATCGTCGATCGGGTCCTTGCTGTCGAGGATGGCGTGTTCGATGTCCTCGTTGACGGTCCGGTTCGAGGTGGCGAAGCTGATGCGGAGATTATTATCCGCCTCGTTTTTTTCCATCTCGAACCAGCTTTCGTCGGAGAACCGGAGCCGGATGATCTTCCCCGCCGGATCGGGCTCCATCGTGAACCGGTCGTCAGTCGAATACCGCTTGATCATTCCCGTGATGATGTCAGCCACGCTGTCGCCTCCGTTACGCGATAATATATTGGGTGTGGTTTTCGTTCGGCCCGCGCCGAACCAAATTGGCCGAACCTGAAGCGGCGGCAATATAGCTTGGGGAGGGCCGGGTTTCCAGAGGGGAGCTGGTCTCGAAACGGGAGCGGCGCATCCGTTTTTCTCTTGTTTTCCGGGGTTTCTACTCAGCCGGCGGGTCGATATACACCTTTTGCGCTTCATCCAGGTTGTCCACGCCGATATAGCAGAAGATGACGAAATCGGACTCCTCCCCGATGTTTTCAAATGCATGAATTTCCCCCTTGTAGACGTAGGCGAAATCCTCTCCCGAAAAATCCATCTCCTCGAGCAAATGATCGGGCCCGACGAGCAGGCGGCCCCGGCCCCTGACCTTGTACATCGCCATATCGGCGTTGACGTTGAAATGGCGCCGGGTCCTGCCTCCCGGGGGGATCTCGAAATAGCCCATCACCATGCCGGGGTTTTCCACGGCCGCGCTGCTAATCCCGATTTGCGTCACCGCCGGCGATGCGCTCTCGCGGTCTTCATTGTATTCGCGGACAATCGTTGACATTTCCTATCTCCAATACGCCTAAGAGGTTTGCGTTCTCTGTATTTCGGGACCTTTACTTTTTCGGGGGCTCGACGAAAACGGTCCCGGCCTCCTTGAGAGAGCCCACCCCGGCGTAGCAAAAGACCAGCTCGGTGGCCTCGCCGCACCCAACGGCGCTGTGCAACTCGCCCCTGGGAATGAAATTGAAATCCCCCGGTATGAAATCCTGCTCGACGGTATCGAATCCGGGTCCGATCAGAAGGCGGACCGGCCCTTTGATCCGGTACTGGCCGGTGTTGCAGTTGTTGTGGTAGTGGCGCTGGTTTTTTACGTCGGGGGACGAGCGCGTCAGACCCATGACCGCCTTGGCGCCCTCGACCGTCTCGTTGTTGATGCCGAAGAAAATCCCGCACGGCGGCTCGTAGGTGGTGTTCGCCATGATGTCCTTGAGGTGAATGACCTTGGCCATGCTGCGCCTTTCTTAGCCGGCGGGCTTATTGGTGGGGCGGCTCGATAAAAACGGTCCCGGTTTCCTTGAGCGAGCCGACTCCGGCGTAGATGAAGATCAACTCGTTCGATTCTCCGGTCCCCTTGGCGCTGTGCAGCTCGCCCTTGGGAATGAAGTGGAAATCTCCGGGGAGAAAGTCTTTTTCCTCGGTTTCGTGAAACGCTCCGCACATCAGCTTGTCGCTTCCCGCGATCTTGAATTGTCCGACGTTGCAGTTGTTGTGGTAGTGGCGCTGGTTCCGCATGTCGGGTCCCGAGCGCGTCAGACCCATGACGATTTTGGCGTCCTCGACCGTCTCGCTGTTGATGCCGAAGAAAATTCCGCACGGCGGCTCGTAGGTGGTGTTCGCCATGATGTTTTTCAGGTGAATTACTTTCGCCACTTCGCTCCCCTCCCTGGCTATGTCCGTGAAACATATTTGTGAATGCGCGTAATTTAGCATAATAAAGGGATACACCCTACTGAGTTGATCGCGGCGGCCCTTTCGCACCGCCCGCCGCCGGGCCTGGGATGCCCCGTGATGCATTTTGTCTCATAAAGAGGAGGAACCGCCGATGTCCGAACGCCCCAAGGAGATGGACGAGTTTTTGACCGCTCCCCGGATGGCCCGGATCGCCACAATGAGCGCCAATAACACCTCGCACGTTGTGCCGGTCGTCTACATTTTCGATCCCGAGGAGGGGACCTTCCACCTCAGCACCGGGGCGGAGTCGGTTACGGTCCGCAACCTGAAGCGGAATCCCTCGATGACCATTTGCGTGGACGACGACGAATTTCCGTTCCGGGCGGTGATGGTCGAGGGTGAGCCGCATGTCACGGAGCCCCTGGGGACCGACCACGAAGGCCTCAAAAGGCTGATTGACCATTTCTACCGGCCCGGAATGTGGGAGGAGTGGGTAAATATGCCTTCGGCCCAGAAAATTCGGGTGCGAATCACCCTGACGCCGCGGCGGTGGAAGTGGTGGGATCAGCGGCGCAAGATAAACGGGTCCGTCAGGATTGGCTAGGAGCGCTACCGCGCCCGAGCTTCCTCGCCCAAGATTGCGCGCCCAAACTGGAGATAAGGTAAATGGCGGCGAACCGGATGATGGCGCTCCAGATTGAGGAGCACGGCGGCCCCGAGGTGATGCGGATCGCCGAGGTTCCCGTTCCGGAGCCGGGGCCCGGCGAGGTCCTGGTGAGGATGGAGGCCTGCGGGCTGAATTTCTCGGACATCATGGCCCGGGAGGGGCGCTATCTCCGGGAAACGCAGCTGCCCCATATTCTGGGCCATGAATTTTGCGGCATCGTCGATAAACTCGGCCCGGACTGTGGAGGGTGGAGCGAGGGCCAAAGGGTGATCGGCATCTCTCAGGCGGGCGGCTCGCTGGCCGACTTCATCGTCGCCCCGGCGGCCAAACTCTCCGCTTGCCCCGAGGGGCTTTCTCCTCCGGAGGGAGCGGCCCTTCTCGTCCAGGGCCTCACGGCGGTTCACCTGATCGACAAGGCGGCCAGGGTTCAGCCCGGCGAGACGGTTCTCGTCCACGCCGCTGCGGGCGGCGTGGGCTCCCTCGCCGTTCAGATCGCCCGCGTCAGGGGCGCCCGGGTGATCGGGACATCATCGAGCGATGCGAAGCGCCGCTTTATCGAGGAGCTGGGCGGCACGGCCATCGACTACACGCGGGGGGACTGGGTGGAAGAGGTCCTCTCCCTCACCGAGGGAAGGGGAGCGGAGGTGATCCTCGAGTCCGTCGGAGGGGAGGTTCTCGATCGCTCCTACAGGGAGGCGCTCGCGGACTTCGGCCGGCTGGTGGTCTACGGGGTCGCCAGCGGCGATGTGGTGAATTTCAACAACTACGACATACTCGCCTCGAATAAATCCCTCATCGGGTATTGGCTCGGACCCCACCTGGCGGGTTACCCGGATCTCGTCCGGGCGGCGCAGGAAAACCTCGTGTCGATGGTCGGCAGCGGGGATATCCGCCTCATCGTGGGCGAGACTTTCCCCCTGGAGCGGGCCGCCGACGCCTTCGCACACCTTCAGGGGCGAAAGAGCGTCGGCAAGGTGGTCGTCACCTCCCGGGAAGGATGAGAGGCCCTGGGCCCGAACGAGAGGCCCGATGCCCAGATTGAGAGGCCTGGTCTATTTGGCCTACGCGGGCGTTCCCTGGATGCCCCAGGACGTGTCCTTGGCCGTGATGAATTTGTAGTCCTCATCGCCGACGGTCACCGCCGAGTGTACCGCGTTCGCCGGTACGTGGATGATGTCTCCTGCCTTCACCCTGTGCGACTCGCCTTCGATAGTCATGTCGACGGACCCGCTGCGCACGAAGATCATTTGCTCGTTCGGGTGGCTGTGCGGGTCGGCCTTGGTGCCGGCCGGTATGGTGATGTCCCCGAAGATGAGTCTCTCTCCGGTGACCCAGGCCCCGTTCGCGGGGCTGTAGCCCTCGCCCGCCAGCCTGTTCTCCATCTTCGCGGTGTCGTAGTAGAAGGGGATTCGGTCCTCTTTGGCCTCAATTCCGTGCGTCGCCGAGCCGGCGGGCGTCCCCTGGATGCCCCAGGCGGTGTCCTTGGCGGTGACGAAAATATAATCCTCGCCGCTGATCACCTCGGCGGAGTGAATGGCGTTGGCGGGTCGGTAGGAAATATTGCCCTTCGAGAGGATTTGGGTTTCGCCCTCGATGGTCACCCTCATTTGACCGCCCAGGACGATGCTGAATTGTTCGTTCGGGTGGCTGTGGGGGTCGGACTTTGTTCCCCCCGGAATCATGATGAGCCCGAAAATGATTTTCTCTCCGGTGACCCATGATCCCTTCGCTGGGCTGTAGCCCTCCCCGGCCAGATTTTTTTCCATTTCACCGGTGCTGTAGAAATACTGCATTGGTGTATCTCCCCTCGGTTGGTTTTAAAAGTCCATTAAAATAATTGGTTTCCTCCGCGCCGAAGATTCTTTGAAAGAGCCGCTTAGCGGGAGGTTTTCTTTTTCGCGGTCTTTTTTTTCGTTTTTTTCTTCACCGTCTTTTTGGCAGCGCTCTTGGTTATAGCTTTGTTCTCTCCCGCCTTGATGCCGTGAATTCCCCAGGATGCGTCCTTGCAGGTGATGAAAATATGGTCCTCCTCGCCGATGACCGTGGCACTGTGAACCGCGCCCGCCGGCGTGTGGATGATATCGCCGGGGCCCGCGATTTTCGATTTGCCGGAGATGACCATCCGCACGCGGCCCTGAACGACGTAGCTGAACTGCTCGTTCGGGTGGCTGTGGGGCTCGGCCTTCGTCCCCGCAGGGATGGTGATTTTCCCAAAGATTAATCGCTCGCCCTCGATGAAGGGCCCGTGCGCGGTGGAGTAATCGCCCCCGGCATGGCGGGCCTTCATGGTCCGGGTGTTATGAACGAATTTCTTGAATTTGGCCATTACGGGTCTCCATATAGCCGCCGGGCGGAGCAAGAAAAAAAGGGCCTCCCCGTTGCGGGGAGGCCCCTCGATTCCGGAATTCTTACTTGGCGGTCATCGCTTTGATGAGCGCGGTGAACTCCTTGTAGCGTTGGGCGCGGGTATTGTCGTAGTCCGCTCCGCCGACGAACACAACACCCTCGCCGATGCTCCGCATGAAGCGTTTGAAGGACTTGTTTTTCGTCAGCTTGACGAATGCGTCCCGCAGGGTCTGGAGACGGCCCGCGGGCGTCTTAGAGGGCGCCATGAAGATGCGGTCCATCTGGAAGCTGACCGAGTTAAAGCCGAGCTCTCCGGCCGAGGGCACGCCCTTGAAAACGGGGTCTTTCGAGAGGCGCTTGGGGCCCGTGACGAGCAGGGCCCGGAGCTTTCCGGACTTGGCGTGAGGCCGGGCCTGGGTCGGGAACGCCATGCCGATGTCGTCCTGGCCCGAGAGGAGGGCGCGCAGCGAGGGGCCGCCGCCTTTGTGGGGGATGAATTTCACCTTGATTCCGGCGGCTTTCACCAGCTGCATCGAGGGTGTGTGGCCGGCGCCCCAAACGCCGCTGTGGCCCCACTTGAGCTTCCCGGGGTTCTTTTTCGCGTAGGCGATAACGTCCTTCATGGATTTCCAGGGTCTGCTGGTCAGGGAGATGAACATCGGCTGACCGTGATTGATCTTGGCGACAGTCTTGAAGTCCCGCATGGTGTTGAAGGGGACTTTCCGCGTCTGCGGAACAAGCTGATCGAAGCCGTTGTGGGTGAAGAGGATGGTGTAGCCGTCGGCCTTGGCCTTGGCGACGAATCCCGTCCCCTTCATTCCGGCGCCGCCGGGCACCAGCTTGACGATCATCGGTTGGCCGAGGATGTCGGCGATGATGCTCGTGATGCCCCGCGCGTGGAGGTCGTGGCTTCCGCCCGCGCCCACGGGCAGGACCAGCGTGATGGGCCGGTCGGGATAGGCCGCGGACGCAGCCATCGGCGAAGCAAGAAGGGCGGCGAGCGCGATCATGCCGACGAAGAACATTGAAATCGAGCGTTTCATTTGGTTCTCCTTTCCGTAAATAGGTGCGTTAGGCCGGCCGTTGCTTGAGCCGCCGGCGAATCCATGGACCGACAACCAAAAACAGGCTCCAGATGATTGCCGCCGTTAAAAACACCGAGGCAATCGGCCGTTGAACGAACAGGTAATGAAATATTGTCCCGTCCGCGTAAAGTATGGTCTGGCTCAGCCGGTACTCGATCGGCTCGGCCAGCACGAACGCGATGATCAGCGGCGCGAGATCAAACTGGAATTTCCTCAGTATATATGAGCAGACGCCGATGATCACCATAATTATCACGTCCGAATCCGCCCCGGTGGATAAGGTGCCTACGAACGCGAGGGACAAAATGATGGGAATAAGATAGGCCTTTTTGAACTGAATCGCCCGCGCAAACGGTTTGAGGAGGACAAAGCCCAGAAAGATGAACAGGATATTGGCCAAAACGATGGCGATCAGCAGGGCGTACATGAGAGGGCCCTGTTCCTGGAATATTTGGGGTCCGGGCCGCATGCCGTGGGCCACGAAGGCGCCAAGGAGAATGGCCGTTACGTTGTCGCCCGGAATTCCCAGGGTCAGGAGCGGGACCAGGGTGGGGCCGTTGACGGCGTTGTTGGCCGCCTCGGGCCCGGCGATGCCGTCGAGTTCGCCCTGGCCGTATGTCTCCGGGTGGCTCGAGGCGCGCTTCGCCGCGCTGTAGCCGAGGAAGGCGGCGACGACCTGGCCCACGCCGGGGACCATGCCGATGCCGGTGCCGATGGCCGTCGAGCGGAAAATGGTGCGGATCGATCCCTTGAACTCGCTCCACCTGAGACGCTCTCCGGTCTTGGACAGATCGACATTCTCGGAGATGAACCGAACCGCTCTCGACTCCACCGCTTCGATGACCTCGGGGATGGCGAATACGCCGATGGCCAGGGGGATGAGCGGAATTCCCGCGCTCAAGGCCTCGATATCGAAAGTCATCCGCGTCGCGCCGGTCGTGGCGTCGGTGCCGATAAAACCCAGGCCCATGCCGAGGAAGGCCGCGATCGCGCCCTTGAGGCCCGACTCGCTCGATACGCTCGCGATCAGAACGAGGGAGAAGATGATGACGGCGAAGACCTCGGGCGGCCCGACCATAAGCGTGATAATGGCGATGGGTCCGATCATCACCAGCGTGAATATGTCCGAGAGTGTATCGCCGATGGTGGATGAGTAGAGCGCCATTTCGAGGGCTTTTCGCCCCTTTCCTTTTCGGGTGAGGGCCGGTCCGTCGAAGGTGGTGGCGATAGAGGCGCCTGTTCCGGGGATGCCGACCAGGATGGCCGAGATGCTGCCGCCATAGATTCCGCCCTTGTAGACGCCGACCAGAAAGGGGATGCCCAGCATGGGCTCGAGCTTGAATGAAACCGGGAGCAGAACCGACATGGCCAGGATCGTCGTCAGGCCCGGCATCGCGCCGACGAACATCCCCACGACGAGGCCGGCGGAGATATAAAGATAAGTGTCCCATCTAAGGAGAAGGGCGAATCCCTGAAAAAACGCGTCGAGCATGTAGGCTCCTCAACCGCCGAGGAAAATGACGGTCAAAAACTTCATTATCCCGTCTTCGATATTGGCGATGAATTCGATCTCGCCTCGGGGAAGGGAGATGAGAAGCAGCCGCTCGAATATGAAACGGATGACGATGGGGACGAGAATCGACACGGATACGATTGTCTGCCACTGCCGGAGACCGAGGAAGATGGCGAGGCTCGCCGTCATCAAGAGGGTTGAAAGACCGTAGCCCAGAAAAGTTACGAGATAAGAGTAGACGGCGGCGGCGGCTATCATCACCGCCGCCCGCGAGAACCGATCCACATCGTCGGCCGTGTCGCCGCCGGAGATGTCCCGGAGCTGGCTAATCGATTGGCCGAGGTACCTCAGGCACAAAAGGGTAAGAAGACCGAAGGCGAGGCGCGGAAAGAAAATCGGCGACAGGGTGGTGACATCCTGGGCAGCCGGGATGCCGCCCAAGGCGATCAGGTTAGGCATGAAGATGGACAGCGACGCGGCGATTAACGACAGCGCAGCGGCGAGAACCGCTTCGAGCCGGAGCATCGCCGGGCTGATCTGATTCACCTTCTGGCTATCTCCGGCCATGGACGCTCCAATCGGGCCAATCGGTACAAAATAAAACGGATTAAGCGTATTATCCCCTAATTACGCAGTACCGGCAATTAAAATCCAAATAGCCCGGAAAGCCGCCGGTAGCCCTATCTTGGCGGTCGCCGGAGCGGGCGGTTTGACCCGGCGGGCGGGCTGGGTTTTTCATCTTCCGGCGATGAGCCGATGGACACCACATCAGAGGAAGGCCAGCCATGAACACCGAAAAATCAATGAAAATCATCAATTCCGTCGAAGTGAACAAGGACCTGGAATACGAGCCTCCCTACACCATCCTTTGGGGGGTGAACGACGAGACCACCGGAACAACGGTGATGACGATGGCGCGGACGATCATCCCCCCCGGCGGGAAGAACAAGATGCACTATCACGCCTGCGACGCGACCTTTTACGTCGCCAGGGGGCCCATTTACGTTTACTCGGGCGACCCCGAGAACCCCGATCGCCAGTTAGTGGAGGCGGGGAACTTTTGCTACGCCCCGGCCGGGGTGGTGCACGGGCAGGAGAACCCGAGCAAGACCGAGGTGGCCGAGCTTATCGCCACCTACGGCAACTGCTCCCACCGCGATAAGGCGGGTACGGTGTTCGTCCAATAGGGCTCGTCCGGAGCTTTGGTTTTGGCTGATTAGATATCTCTCTTATTTTCGAGGTGACTCATGGATCGGGGAATCATCGCCTTCTGGTACGACCTTCCCGCCGAGGGAAAGGGGGAGTACCTCGGCTGGCTTCACGAGACGCATGTGCCCGAGGTCCTTTCGGGCCGGGAGGATTTTCTCTGGGCGGCGCACTACCGAAACGAGGGCGGAGGAGATCGCTTTCACGAAGTGATCAAGGACATGATGCGCTCGGGCGAGGGAGAGGTCGGGGACGGACGGGATTATCTCCTCCTCATCGGCGCCGAATCGCCGCACAGTTTTTTCAATCCGACCATTCCCCAGATCAGGGAGCGGCACAGCGGGGAAACGCGTGAAATGGTCGGCCGGCGAAGCGGGCTGAACATTTGTATTTTCTCGGAGGAGGCGCGGGTGGACGGCCCCGATGCGGCAGCCCGCCCGGCGGGAACGGCCCCGGGCCCCTATATCCAGATGGGCAACTTCAACGTCGCCAAGCCGGAGGACGACCATATCCTCGGCGGGTGGTACGCCCAGCACCGGCTTCCGTTCATGGCGAAGATGCCCGGCGGCATAGGCGCCCGCAAGCTGACCGCCGCGGCCGGGTGGGGGAAGCACTCGATACTCTACGAGTTCGCTTCCCCGGCCGCGCGCGACGAGCATTTTATCCCTAACGAAGAGGAAGGCTTCGATGAGGGCTCATGGACCGCGCGGGTCCATGAGTTCGTCATACACGCGCCGTGCTCACCTTTCGTCGGGCCCCGGCTCTGGCCAGCGGCCGTATAAACGGAGAGGGGGGCGGAGGTTGCACCGTTCGATTGGCGACATTGGACCAAAGCGCAGGAAAATTTTCTAGCGGTATCCTTTTTCAAGTTAGAGGAGAAATTCATGGATCGTTCTATCTGGGCCACTTGGTACAACTTGCCCGAGGAGGGGCGGGAGGAATATCTCGCCTGGCTTCACGAAGTCCATCTTCCCGAGGCCCGCCAGCGGCCCGGTTACCTATGGGCGGCGCACTATGCTTCCGAGGAGAAAGTCGTCAACAACGTCGAGGGGCGTCTGTCCCATACGCCGGAGACGGGGGTCCCCTCCGGCGATCGTTTTATTCTTTTGTTCGGCGCTGAAACGACGGGGCCTTTCTTCAGCCCGACCCCTGCCGAGTTGGCCGAGGGCTATTCGGCCGAGACCCGGGACATGCTCTCCCGGAGAATCGGCGAGCGCTCCTGCATCTTCATCGAGGAAGCGCGAGTGGATGGTCCCGAGGTGAGTCGGCGGAGCGCGGACATGACGCCCGGCCCTTGCATGCAGATGGGCAGCTTCAACTCCGGCAAGCTAGAGGATGAGGACGAGCTGGGCGCCTGGTACGCACAGTGGCGCCTTCCCTGCATGGAGACCCTGCCGGGGTGCATTGGTTGCCGAAAGCTGGTCTCCGCCTCCGGCTGGGCCAAGCATTCCGTCCTCTACGAATTTGTCTCGCTCGAGGCGCGTGATGCCGAATTCCCGAAACACGAAAATCACAACCCCGAAAAAGAGGCGTGGACGGACGTCGTTGTCCGCAAACTCGTCCACGCGCCGGGCTCGCCCAACGTGGGTTTGCGGCTTTATCCTCCCGTATAGGCGCCGGGGGCTTTCCTGCCGGGGGTTTTCCTGGAGACTCGGGAAGTTGCCGATCAGGGGGGTTTTTCGGTTCGGTGAGGGTAAATTCATGGCTAATCAGCGAAAAATCGAGGGTGTTGAGGGGAAAACGCGCCGCAGCCGCCTCGCTCCCGAGTGCTTTTTGTATTTGGCATCGAGAGCATTTCGCGTACAATACGCCGGGTGGCGGGCCCCGGCGAGTTTTGCTCCAGGATCGAAACTGCGGTGGCCGCGCTTTAATAGACACAAGGAATTTTCGATTTTTTTATTGTTCAGGGAAGTTCGCCCTGTCTATTCCCAGTGGGAATGCCCCTTTCCGGCTTTTTCCGATGGGTTTTCTTTCCGGACAATGTGAGCGCCTTAAAATATGGAAGTTTTTACGGCTGAGTCCACACATCAGAAAATCGGACAGCCCGAAAACGGGAACGGCGGTCCCGGTAAAGTCTACCCCGTCATCATTCAAGGTGGTATGGGGGCCGGAGTATCCAACTGGCGGCTGGCCAACGCGGTCGCCCGGACCGGTCAAATGGGTGTGGTGTCCGGAACCGCGCTCGATCTCATCTTGGCCCGGCGGCTTCAGGATGGCGATCCGGGCGGCAATATGCGCCGGGCGCTTGATCACTTTCCCGTCCCCGAAATCGCAGAGCGTATTGTCTCTTGGTACTACATTCCCGGCGGCAAGGGCCCGGACGAGCCCTACAAGCCGATTCCCAAGTACAGCATTACACCGGGCAAGCGTCTTCAAGAATTGACGGTCGCCGCGAACTTCGCCGAGGTGTGGCTGGCGAAGGAGGGGCACCGTGGACTGGTCGGGGTCAATCTCCTCGAAAAAATCCAGCTGCCCAATATCTTCTCTCTTTACGGGGCGATGTTGGCCGGGGTGGATTTCGTCCTGATGGGGGCGGGAATTCCGAGGGAAATTCCCGGTGTGCTCGATCGGTTGGCCCGCCACGAGGAAACCTCTCTCCGCATTCATGTGGCGGACGCGCTAAGCGATAAAAGTTTCAGGACACACTTCGATCCCCGCAAACTGATCTCCCGGGACTTGCCTCCCCTCAAGCGCCCCGAGTTCCTGGCGATTGTCGCCTCTGTCACTCTGGCGCTGACCTTGATGAAAAAATCCGCCGGGAAGGTGAACGGGTTTATCATCGAGGGACCCACGGCGGGTGGGCACAATGCGCCGCCTCGCGGGCCGCTCCAGCTGGACGGCAAAGGCGAGCCCCTTTACGGCCCCAAGGATGTGGTCGATCTATCGCGCATCAAGGACCTGGGGCTTCCGTTCTGGGTGGCGGGCTCGTGCGCCGACCCGGAGTCGCTAAAGAAAATGAGAGAGTCGGGGGCCATCGGCGTTCAGGCGGGAACTCTGTTCGCTTACTGCGAGGAGTCCGGCTTCGCGGAGGACCTCAAGCGAGCGGTATGCCGAAAGGCGGTCCGGGGAGAGGCCGAGGTATTCACCGATCCCGTCGCCTCTCCCACCAGCTTCCCGTTCAAGGTTGTTCAGCTCGAAGGAACGAACTCGGAGAAGGAAACCTACGAATCCCGCCCCAGAAAATGCGATCTGGGCTATCTGCACGAGACCTACCTGAGAGAGGACGGGAAGCTTTGCTATCGCTGCCCGTCCGAGCCGGTGGAGGATTATGTGAACAAGGGCGGGAAACAGGAGAATACCGAAGGCCGCAAGTGCCTATGCAACGGACTGTTCACCAACATCGGATTTCCGCAGGTGAGAGAGTCGGGCTACCGCGAGTTGCCCCTGGTGACGTCCGGCAACGATGTCAACAAAATCGCGCGGTTTTTGAGGGGCGGAAAATCCTCCTATTCGGCGCGAGAGGTAATCGACTATCTGCTGGGGGAGAGTTAGCGCTCCGGCGGGCGGCGGTATTCAGGGGTGAAAATGAAATCAATCGAGCGGCGGGTCTTCGGGCTCGCCGTTTTCGTTTGCCTTGCGCGCGCCGAGGAGGACTTCGACGTCCCGCCACCGGGGGACGATTAAAAGCGCCGCCAGCACGATGGCGAGCGACACCATCGCCAACTCGACACGCTCGACCATTATAGCGACTCCGGGGAGCAACACGATGGTCAGCACCTCGGCGTGCGCCCTTCGCCCGGTGACGGCCGAGAGCAGGGCGAGGAGGGTGGCCGTTATCAGAAATGTCCAGGGCGAGGCCGCGATCAGGACCCCGGCGGAGGTGGCCGTTCCCCTCCCTCCGGTGAAGTCGTGGAACAAGGGCCAGATTTGGCCCGCCACCACGGCGCCGCCCGCCAGGAGGGCCGCCCAGGCCGAGTCGGTGAAAAGCATGGCGGCCCCCACGGCGATGTATCCCTTGATGATATCCGCCGCGAAAACCGTCACCCCGACGGGTTTTCCGAGGACGGCCGCCGCGTTGAGGAAGTCGAGCGTCTCGAGTCCTTCGAAGCGAAGGTCGAGCCCCCGGGAGCGGCCCGCGAACCATGCGGGAGAAATCGAGCCGAGCACGTAGGCGAGAGCTCCGATCAGTATAGCGGTGAAGAATAGAACCACAGCGGTAACCTCTGTATTAATTGGACGCCGGCGACATGTCCCCGCCGGTAACCGGCGGCCCGCTGGCGCCATGCGCCCGATGGTTGAAACGGCTCCCGCCGATTTGATCGCATACCTGGAGGGGAAAATCTAGGCGCCCGGCGCCCCCCGGTAGGCCTGCCTCCGCCACCCGAATACGAACCACGTGAAAAGCGCCAGCCCGGCGGCGATCTGGCTTCCCGAGACCGCCCACCAGATCCCTATCGCTCCTTGGCCGAGCGCCACGCCCGCCACGTAGGCCAGGGGGAGCATGAATCCCCACCGGATGATCACCTCGACTATCATGGGCGGCTTGGTCTGCGAGGCGCCCTCGAATATTCCCGCCAGGACCCGCCGGGTTCCCTCGAAGACGGTTCCCACACACAGGATTCGAAGGCAGATGACGCCTGTGGGGGCCGCTTCCCCCGACATACCGAAAAAATAGATAACCTGTCCCGCCCAGATGAAGAGCATGCTCGTGGTGGCCGTAAGGATGAGAAAGACCGTCCCAAGGGTGACCCAGGCGGCCATCCGGGCGCGGTCCGGCCGGTTTCCGCCGATGTTTTGGCCCACCATGGTTCGCACGGCGCCTTGAAGCGCGAAGCCCGGCATCCGGCTCATGTGGCTAACCCGGACGCCCACCCCCCAGGCCGCCAGGGCGATGCCGCCAAAAGGCGACAGAATCCCGATCAGGACGAGGTTCGCCCCCCGCTCCAAGAGATTTTGCCCCCCGACGGGCCAGCCGAGCCGCAGTATCCGGAAAAGGTGCGCGGGCCGGGGAAGAAAGTGACCTGGCCGCAGGTGGATGCGGCATTTACCCGAAAAAAGAAAGGCCATCATAACCGAATAGCCGATGGCCCTTCCCGCGCCGAGCCCCAGGGGAGTGCCCGCGATTCCGAGCGCGGGGATGGGCCCCGCCCCGAACGCGAGCAGGGGGATCGCCATGAACGCCACGATTGAGTTGACCGTCATGCCCGCGAGCGAGAAACCCGGCTCTCCCGCGCCGCGAAATATGGAGGCGAGGGTGAAAATTCCGTCGATGAAAATAACCGCGGCGAAGGAGGCCCGTAAATAACTTGTTCCGAGGCGGACGATCTCCGGGTCCCCCGATATCAAGGACATAATAGCGGCGCTCCAGCGAGGCCGCCGACGACGATGGGCGTGAAGAGGATGTACTGGAGAACGATGGTCTGGCCCGCCATCAGCGAAGCGCCATCGAGGTCGCCCGCGCCGACTCTCTGGGCCACCAGGGCCTGGCCCGAGGTGCGGATCCCCATCCCCACCGAGCGGATGGCGGAGATCACCATGAAGCCGAGCGACATGGCGGCGAGAGCGGTCGCGCCGAGGCGCCCCACCCAAAAAAGCTCGAGGATGGAATCGATATTCCAGAGGATCAGCTCGAAGACTACCGGAACCGAGAGGCGCACCAACCCCCGGCGGATTGGTCCCTGCGTGTAATCGTAGCGGACCCTTCCGGCCCCTCCAGCGCTCATGACGCGCCCCGCCGGCTGAAGGGAGGGGTCTTACGGCCTGGGCGCAAGCGCTTCGATGTCCGTCACGACATCCAGGACGACGGGACCGTCCTTGATGGCAAGGGCCTGCTCGAGGGCGCCCTGAAGCTCGCCGGGTTTTTCCACCCGGATGGCGGAGGCACCCATCGACTCGGCGATGTTCTTGAAGTTCGTTTTTCCGAAGTGCCAGAGCTCGTGACCGGATTCGGGTTGCTTTCCGCCGTAGGCCTTGTCGAAAATCGCGGTCTCCTGGTTCTGGGAGCTGTTGTTGTTCACCATGAGGATCGTATTGATTTTCCAGCGGACGGCCGTCTCGAGCTCGGATAGGTGATACCAAAAGCCCGCGTCGCCGGTGAAAAGAACCACGGGGCGATCGGGGGCGCCGCACTTGGCCCCGAGCGAGGCCGGGAAGCCCCAGCCCAGATGGCCCGCCGCGCGCATGTAGCTTTGATCCGGGCTGTTCAGGTCGAGATAACCGCCCGTCCACATGCCCGAGTGTCCGGTGTCCGCGACGACAATCGCATCCGAGGGCAGAAAATCGGTGAAAGTCTGGCAGATGCGCTCGGGGCGGATCGGCGTGTCGTCCGAGTTGAGTAGCGGGGCGAGTTCCGCACGCCACCCGGCGACCACGTTCTGGCAATGCTCGACCCACTCCTTGCGGGAGGAAGCTGTCGAGGCGTCAGCCGCGTCGATGAGTTTTCTGAGCGAGACCTTGGCGTCCCCCAGGATAGAGGCCTGGAGGGGGTAGTTTCTTCCCAGCTCCTCGGGGTCGATGTCGAGCTGTATCGCCGGGGTTCCGATGGGCGGAACCGACCAGAAGTGGGTGACCATGCCACCGGTCTGGGTGCCCACGAAAAAGACGAGGTCGGCCTCCCTCACAAGCTGGTTGGCGCAGGGGCGGGGATAGGAGCCCGCAGCGCCCAGCGCGAGGGGATGGTTGCCGGGAACGGTGTCTTTTCCGTTCATCGAATTGGCGATGGGAATCTGGAGCTTTTCGGCGAGCGCTACGATCTCGGCTCCGGCGCCCGAGGTGCGGACACCCCCGCCCGAGATGATGACGGGTTTTTTCGCCGCTTGAAGGACCTTCACCGCTCGGGCGATAGGCTCGGATTCGGGCTCGGGCCGGTAGGGGGGGACGCTGGAGAACTGCTCCTCGACGATGAGATCGAGGTCGGCTTCCCGCTGCTCGACCTGACCGAGGTTCCCCTTGAAGCGGAGGTGGACCGGGCCGGGAGTTCCCGAGGTAGCGGCCCGGAACGCCTGCCGGAGGAGGTCGGGGAAACGCTCCACGCTGTCCACGTAGGCGTTGAATTTCGTCACGGGGTCAAAGGCGGAAATATCCTCGACCTCCTGATAGGCGTTCCGGTAGCGGGTTTCCGGTTCGCTGCCGCCCGAGAAGGCGATGAGCGGCGTGCAGGCCAGCCAGGCGTCGCGCAGCCCCGCCGCCAGATTCACACCGCCCACGATCTGGGACATGCATATGCCCGGCCGCCCGGAGGCTCTGGCGTATCCGTCGGCCATGTAGGCGGCCGCTTTCTCCCCGTGGGTGAGAACCCTGGCGATATCGATATTTCTCTGGTCGATTTGGGCGAGCATGGTGCTCAGGATGGTGGGGACAAAGAAGATATGAGATACGCCGTAGCCTTTCAGCGATTCGGCGAGGTATTGCGCCCCTGTCATTTTCGGCATGTTTCGGCTCCTTGGAATGAATTTTTATGAAACGGAATAAGCCCGGAGCGGGCGATATGCGTCAAAGCCGGTGTGTCTGACGGGCCGGAAGCCCGAGTATCCGCCGCGCCTCGTCCACCGTCGCGATTTCGCGGCCAAGTTCCCGGGAAATCCGCGCGATGCGCGCGACAAGCTGTGCGTTGTTTTCGCAGAGAACGCCCTCGGTGTAGTAGGGCTCGTCCTCGGTCCCCACGCGGACATGTCCGCCCTGGATAACCGAGACGGTTTCGAGCGCGTTGTGGCTGGGCCCGGCGGCGCTGACCGAGAAGATACACCCCTCGGGAAGGTGATCGATCCGGTGGAGCAATTCCTTGAGAGTCGCCGGAGAATAGAAGCCCCCCGGCCAACCGAAGAAGATTGTGATCACCACGGGCGGCTCAACAATGTCCTTGTCCAGAAGCCAGGCCAGATTCCACAGGTGCCCGAGGTTGAAGCACTCGAACTCGGGCTTGACGCCATGGTCGTTGAACAAGCGAACCTGGTCCTCGATCTCCTGGCGCGAGTGCTCGACGAGAAGGTCAGCGTCGACAAACGCGAAATCGTGCGAACCCAGGGCGATGGATGCCATGTCCGGCTTGAGGTGAATGATTTTCTCCCGCCCCTTCAGGCCCATGGCCGCGATTCCGAACTGAATCAACGCCTCGGGGCAGCTTTCGCGCACCGCCTCGGTGAGGGGCTCCCAGCTCTCTAGTTTCATCGGAGTGCCGTGGATATGAGCGATCGCGGCGCCGGCATCATAGCTTTCGCGGATTTCTTTCGCGACGGCCCCGGGCGTCTGAAGCCGCTTGGGTACGCCCTCGTGCTTTCGCGAGTCGGCGGCGCAGTTTGTGATGACAAGTTTTTCCATCGGGTGCGTTTCCTATCAGTCCAGGGAGCCTTCGACGTAAAGAAGGCTGCGGATTCGCTGGGTGAGCGAGACGAATTTTTCGTTGCCCATCGTGGACAGTGAGCGGGGCCGCTCGATGCCCACATCGATTATCTCGGCGATCTTGCCGGGCCGGGGGGTCATGACGATGATCCGGTCGCCCAGAAAAACCGCCTCAGGGATGCTGTGGGTGATAAAAAACACAGTCTTTTTGCGCTCAAGCCAGATTCGTTGAAGCTCGAGGTTCATCTGCTCCCGGGTCATGGCGTCGAGCGCCCCGAAAGGCTCATCCATCAAAAGGACCGCCGGATCGTGTATCAGGGCTCGGATAATAGCATTCCGCTGACGCATGCCGCCCGAGAGTTCGCCGGGATAGACGTTCTCGAAATCCTCCAGGCCGACCAGTTTAATCAAATCATGTGCCCTTGGGTGCGTGATTTTCGGGTCGAGCCCCATGATCTCGGCTGGTAGCAAAGTGTTGTTCAAGACTGTCCGCCAGGGCAGAAGGATAGGGTCCTGAAATACAATTCCGACGTCATTTCGCGGGCCGGTAATGGGATTGCCCATGAGAGAGGCGGTCCCCGACGTGATGGAAAGAAGTCCGCTCAGGATTTTCAAAAGGGTACTTTTCCCGCAGCCGCTTGGTCCGACGACACAGACAAATTCGCCTTCCGCCATCTCGAAGTTGATATTGTCCAGGGCGTTGACCGACTCGCGGCTGGTGGTGATGTAAACTTTATTCAGATCGGAAACGGTGATGTAGGACATATTTCCCCATTTGAATCAGACCCTGGGGCACATCGCGGTGATGTGCCCCAGGGCGCAAAATAATACGAGAATTCTTCCCTAGGTGCCCATTGTATTGTCGTTTTCGGGCGCCCAGAAAAGCACCTTCAGCTTGATGAAGCGGACGATTTTGTGCATGCCCAGCCCCATCATCGAGAGAATCACCAGGATGGCGAACGTGCCGGTCGTGTCGGCGGAGAAACTCATCTGCATGAGCAAAATCCCCAGTCCGCATTGCCCCCGGCCGCCCCACATGCACTGTCCCGCGCCGACGAATTCGCCGAGTATCGCGCCCAGCAGGCTGAACACCGCGGCGATCTCGAAGCCCGCGAAAATGAACGGCAGGGCGCTCGGGAACTGAAGCTTCCAGAAAGTTTTCCATCTTGAAGCTGATAGTGAGCGCAGAAGATCGAGCTGGTCCTGATTGACCGACCTGAGCCCCACCATCGTGTTTACAAGGAGCGGGAAAAACGCCACCAGGCCCGCCAGAAATATTTTTGATTCCACTTCGTAGCCGAACCAGATGATGAACAGCGGGGCGATTGCCAGCTTGGGGAGCGTCTGAAACGCCACCACGTAAGGCATGATAATCGCCTCGACCCACTTCGACTGCATAAAAAGCAGCCCCAGCCCCAGCCCGATGAAGCTACCCATGAAAAATCCCATGACCGCTTCGAAAAGGGTGTGGCTGATGTGATTGTAGAAGCTGTTCTGCATCAGGTTCATGAAATCCGCCGCCCCGGCGGTGGGATCGCCGGCGTCCACGAAGAACAGCCCGCGCAGGAGAGCCATGGCGATTCCCGAAGGGGCGGGGAGGAGAAATTCATCAATCTCGAAGTAGCGTATCATCCCCTCCCATACCGCGATCAGTACGACAAAGGAGATCGGGAACAGGAGGTATTGCCTCTCCAGCAGAGTGTCGGCCAGAGACGGTTCCTCTGCCTTGGAGGGCGGCGGAATATCGCCGGCCCTGGGGGCTGGAGCCGCTGGGGGTGCGCTTGATAACGGGTTATGTCGGTTATTTGCCATAACGTTTTTGAAGCGCCCTAAAGTTTTTGATCTCTTTGGCCAGGTCCCAGTTCTTCGCCCGGTTGATAACGGCCTGGCGGTCGAAATTGTTGACCTCCTCGATCAATTCGTTGGTGTAAAGCCCTTTGACCATGTCTTTGGAGAGCGCCTTATCGAGGCCGACGAATTTCACGTATTCGTTCCATTCGCCATCGTGATGCACCCCGAATTTATCGATTTTCTCTGTCCCATCATCCGGGCGAAGCTTGGGCGCCCGGTTGGTGAGCACCTTGATCATACGTTTTGTGGCTTTTTCCCTGCTCATGCCCTTGGGCACGGACTCGGGATAGAGAACCCAGTGCGCCTCGAGGGTGGCCTTCGGGTTCGTGTAGAAAAACAGGCTGCCCTTCGCCAGGCCCCGGAGGAATCCGACAACTGTTTTGCGGTTTTTTGCAAAGTATTTTCTGTTGAGCCAGACCACATTACCGAAGAGGTTTTTGGTCCATTCCTTCTGGTAGGGGAGGATTTTAAATTTGAAACCACTTGCTCGTGCCAGAGTGTACTGCACGTCCACGTTGGCCCAGGCTTCCACCCGGCCGAGCCTCATGGCCGTAGCCGCCTTAGCGACCGGACCCACCGGCAAGTAGGTCACTTTTTGTTTGTTCTTCGGTATGCCGCAGGTCTCAAGCGCCTTTCTAACAAAAATCGGGCCCGAGTCGCGCTGGCTCATCACACCGACTTTCTTGCCCTGAAGGTCGCACACGCTCTTGATCGAGCTGTCCAGCGGGACGGCCACGCCGTCGGCGTAGATGGCGTCCCGGTTCACGATATAAACGCCAATTACGGGAGGGAGTTTCTTCGATTTGGCGGCTTTAAAGAGAATCGGAATCGGCCGCGGGAGGCCGACGTGGGTCCGGCCGGCGAGCACCCAACCCATCGCCTGGGCACCGCCCTGGGCCGCGACGAACTGGGCGTCCACGCCTTCCTCCTGGTAGTAGCCCAGGAAGTTGCTGATCCAGAGGAAGGATATTCCCGGATTGAAAAGGGGATTCGCCATCGTCACTTTAATGTTGCTCAGCTTTTCCGCGGCCAACGCCCCGGGGACAGGCAAAGAAAAGACCGTGATCATTACGACCAGCACCAATCGAGCCAACATTGTTTTCATTTGATCTGTCTCCTTAAGGGTTAAAGTTTTCCTCGCCGGGATTATTTCATGCGAGGCGGAATGGAAATGCAGTTCTCCTGATTATTATTCCTCCACAATCGCGACAGGGCGCACCCATGCGCCGCTCGCGTCTTTAACGTTGACCGGAAAGCAGGCCAGCTTGAAGCCGTGCGGTTTCGGAATCGCGCCGATGTTTTGTAGTTGTTCGATCTGAAAATACTCGCGCTGCCGTCCGAGGATGTGGTGGCAGGGCATGAGGGATTCGCGCTTGCCCGCCTTGAACTCCGGGATCTGGTTCCGGAACGGGCGGTCGAACCCGAAAGCGTCGATAGCGATGACGCGCACCCCCCGGTCGAGCAAATACTCCGTCGCCTCGATGCTCATCCCCGGGTGGAGTTCGGAGTAGTCCGGGTCGTCCCGCTTCTCGCCGGTGCCCGTCCAGAGGAGGGCGATGTCGCCCGCCTTGACTTCGTAACCGATTTTTTCGAGCGCCTCCTTGATGTCGTCTTCGGTGATCCAGTCGCCGGTGTTCTTGTGGCGGAGGTCGATCACCACGCCGTCGCCGTAGCACCACTCGAGCGGCACCTGGTCGATCTTACGGGAGGGCTCTCCCGCGACGGTGGGGCCGTAGTGCCAGGGGGCGTCCATGTGGGTGCCCGAGTGGGTGGAGACGGTCAGGAACTCGGCCGCCCCGCCCACGCCGTCGTGAAGCTCCTCGATGGGAATGTCCCAGCTTTTGGCCGAGCGCGTGCCGAACTCGTTGTGATCGAGATAGGTGATCTCGGGAGGGCGCGGCTCGTTGGCGCCGTTTTCGAGAGGGCTGCTGAGGTCGATGAATCGGGTTGCGCACATGAATAACGCTCCTTGGAAAAATGAGATTTCTGCGCCTGGTGAAACGCGGCGAAATCGGTTTACGAAGCCACCCAGAGCTTTCTCTCCTGTGGGTATATGAATTCGTAGCCGGTCTCGGTCACGATGACGGTTTTCTCAGTTTGGGTTCCGCCCATGCCGAAAATCTGCATCGGATTCTCGAGGCAGAGCGTGGTCCCCGTCTCGAGCGGAAAATCGCTCGAGGGCGGCAGGAATTCGCTGTTTTGGGGGAACGGGTTTGTAAGAACGTAGGGAACTTCGCGCTGCTCGAGGCCGATGGCGTGGCCGGCGAAGTTGCCGTTGTGCTCAGGGAACCCGCCCGCCTGGCTTGCCGAAAGCATGGCCTTGTAGATGGTCGAGCCCAGGGCGCCCGCCTTGACCTCGGCGAGGCCAGCCTCGAAGCCCGCCTCGGTCGCATTCCAGAGGTCGCTTTGCTCCTTGGTCGGCTCGCCAACGACGCCGCCCCAGCCCGTGTCGGCCTGGTAGTTGCCCAGATGGAGGCCCGCGTCGAATTTCCACATCTCGCCCTTGGCGATTTTTTTGTCCGTCGGCGGGAAAATGGCGACCGAACGTCGGCCCGAGCATAAGTGAAACCATTGCCATTTGCCTCCGCCCCGGCCCACCTCGGCCGCGAAGACACTGGCCACGTCCCGCTCAACGGCGCCGTCGGCGACAGCCTCGGAGGCGGCGATGCAGGCCTTCTCGTTCAGGGCGGCGGCGGCGCGCATCGCTGCGATCTCGTCCGGGGTTTTCACCATCCGGATCAGGCGGAAAAGATCGCTCGCGTCGATGAGCTCCGCTCCGGGCAACGCCTCTTCGATTTGCGCCCGGACGTTCGGCATGATGCGTTCCTGATCGAGAGCGATGCGCCCTTTGTCGAGTCCCCGCTCGCGCAGCGCCAGCGCCAGTGCGGCCCCGGGGGATTTCTCCCGGCGGGCGTCGTTGTTGTAGAGGCCGAGGAAGGTTTCCTCCTCGGGGGTCTGGGCTGTAGCGCCGGGCGGCTGAATCAGGGCGCTTCTGCCGCCGAAAGTGTACAGGTCCTTGATCCAGGACTGCTGCATCGAGACGTAGGTGACTTCCTGGCCGGGGACGATCATGGCGGGCGATGTGCCGGTGTCCCGCGGAAAGACGGCGAACATATGGACGGAGTAGACATACACCTTGTTCGACCAGCCCCAGGTGCCCGCGACGTAGGTCACATTCTCGGGTGTACTCGCCACCAGCGCATCGATTTTGTGCTCTGCCATGAATCCTCGGGCGCGGTCTTCGTTCAAGTACATTCCGAAATCTCCTTATGGATGGGGCCGAGATGACGATTTTTCGAAGCGGCAACTCTCCCTCCCTGGGTTGGGCTCATTCGACATCCGATTCGATTAGGTCAAATCTCGTGCAATTTGGTTATATGGATATACCCATTACTCTACCCGAAGAGGTGACGAGAGAAAACCTCCGCAAATCATTTGAGGATATTTTTTTCCTGTTTATGATCATTTCGGCCATTCGCCCGAGGTGCCATCCTGTGGAACAATCATGGGCCTGACCTTCTTCCCTCTGTGGTGGCCCCTTTGCTAGATTCCATCTCTCCCAATGCATTGTCTCTTATGGCCGCCCTGTTGGTCTCGGTGGCCCACACCCTCTACCGGACCGGATTGACGCGCCTGAGCCCGACCGCCAAGGCGTTCATGATGAACTTCGCTTCGGCCTGGATGGCCGGCGGCCTTGTTTTTTTTCTCGATTCCGGGCCGGGGGAATGGACCTGGGAGGCGTTTTTCTGGTTTGCGATGGTCGGGGTCTGTGGCGGGGCGGCGGGACGATACCTGAATTTTCTGGCGGTGAAGCTCATCGGCCTGGCCCGGGCGTCGGTCCTGATTCAGTCGCTTCTTATCTGGACATCGGCGCTGGGCGTCATATTCCTCGGCGAGCGGCTCACGCCCGGGGTGGCGCTCGGAACCCTCGCCATCATGATCGGCGCCGTACTCCTGGTCTACGAGCGGGAGGAGGGGGGAGAGAAAATACCGCTTTGGCTCTATCTGGTGCCTCTTCTTTCATCCTTCATGTTTTCACTGACGTTTTTATTTCGAAAGTGTGGGCTGGCGATCATTCCCTCGCCGCCCTTCGGGATGAGTATTTCCACGGGCTGCGGCGCCATGATTCTCCTTTGCGCCATGCCTTTCACCGAGAGGCGCTCCCCCCGGATCTGGCATCCGCGCTCCCTACTCGCCGTCGTCCTTGGTGCGGCGGTGAATGTCCTCGCCGCGTTGCTTTTCTGGACAGCCGTCGGGGATGGAGAAATCGTCCGCGTGGTTCCCATTAACCGCCTTTCGGTGCTCTTTGTGATTTTCTTCTCGTGGCTTTTCTTCCGAAAACAGGAGGCGGTGACGCTCCGCGTGGTCATGGGCGGCGTGATCTCGGTTATGGGGGCGTTCATCATCGTTTCGGGGAGGTAGCCCCCCCCTCCCGTACCTCCCCACGGGCGGGACCGTCGCCACCGGCGGGGAGACATGCGATAATCGGATTTTCCTCCCTATCCTTTCCCGGTGAGAGTTATTGACAGTATCCATTGGGCCGAATCTGATGGCGCTCCAGGGCGGGGAGGTTACCCGGGTGGTTCCCATTCAGCGTTTCTCGGTGTTCTTTATCATTTTTCTCTCATGGATTTTCTTCCGGAAAGATGAAGCTATTTCGGCCCGTGTGGTCTTGGGCGGGTTGCTCGCTATAGCGGGGGCCTGGGCCATCGTCTGGGGCCGGTGAAGACGCCGGTTTCTTTTTTGGGGGCGAACGGTGTTGCTTGATCGGATCGATCCCAACCTTTTGTCGTTCGTGGCGGCGATTTCCATCGCGGTGGCCCGGACGATGTACCGCGGAGCGCTGGTTCGCCTCGGCGCCGGCATGGTGGCCCTCCTGTCGAGCGTAACCACTCTCGCGTTCGCCTGGAGTTTTTATCTGTTTTTCTCGGAAAGGGTGGCGCACTGGCCCCTGATGGGCGTGGCCTGGTTCGCTGTGATCGGTCTGATGGGGGGACTGGGCAGCCGGTATACGACTTTTTTTTCCATGAAAAAAGTGGGCTTGGCGCGCACCTCGGTCCTCATGCAAACGAGCCTGCTTTGGTCATCGTTCCTGGCGATTTTGTTTTTGGGGGAACGCCCGAGCCTCGCGGTGGGCGCCGGCTCCGTGGCGATCATGTTCGGGTCCATCCTTCTCGTCCAGCGCAGCGAATCGGATCGCAAAGAAGTATCCACTTTCTACTATCTGCTTCCTCTGGCCGCCGCGATGTTCCAGGGGACATCCCAGATTTTCCGTAAATTCGGGTTTTTCTGGATTCACTCCGCCCCCCTCGGAATGAGCTTGTCGAATACCGTGGCCACGCTCTCGCTGGTCGCCGTGATGTGTTTCGTCACCGAGGAGGGCGGCCTGCGTTTCTGGGAACGCCGCCCGTTGCTCCTGATTCTCGTCGGGGGGGTATTCAACGTGATCGCCGCGCTTCTTTTCTGGACGGCCGTCCAACACGGCGTGATCGTCGAGGTGGTCCCAATCAACCGCCTCTCGGTGCTGCTGATCATCTTCTTCTCGTGGTTTTTTTTCAGGCAGCAAGAGGGCGTGACCTGGCGGGTTGTCGCGGGCGGACTGCTCTCGGTGGCGGGGTCATGGGCCATCGTCTGGGGCCGGTGAGGGGAGGTGGCTGTCCTCGATGCCGGGCTGGCTCCGGGGAGCGCTTTCCTCCCGCTGTGGAGGAATTTCGCTCTTTAGGCCCATGTTGACGAAATCCACCCCGACTCATATGTTTGGTGTATCGGCCAATTTCAAAATAGATTCGGCGCCTTCAAGCCGGTCCAGCGATTAACGGCTTGAGGCAGATTAGTTTTCCTTGTGAGTGTAATAGTCGCCATCGGGGGCGGAGGGTTTTTCGCCCCCCCCCAAGTGGAGGAAATGTGATGAATACCAGATGGATTTCGATTATGTCGGCCTTGGCCCTTTTCGCGGGCCTGTTCGCGGCGCCCGCAGCGCTGGCGGCCGGTCCGGGCGATCTGCCTTGCCGGGCTGTAAAGCTCATCGTCCCGTGGAACGCGGGCGGCGGCACCGACGTTATCTTCCGCATCGTCGCGCGTTCGGCGCAAAAGGCGCTGGGCAAGGACATCATCGTGCAAAACATCGGCGGCCAGGGCGGCAACAAGGGCGCCAAGGTGGCCAAGGGCTCAAAGCCCAACGGGTGCACTCTTTTCGCGGGTCACGACTCGATGCACACATCGTATGTGCAGGGCCGGGTGGACTTCTCGTTCTTCGCGTTCGATCCCCTCGTCCTCGTCACCCACACGCCGTCCATCATCGGCGCGCATCCGGGGGTGCCCTGGAAAAACGCGAAGGCGCTCATCAACGACCTCAAGAAGAACAAGGGTAAGAAAGTGCTCTTCGGCGCGACGCTGGGCTCGACGAGCCACTTCTTCCCGGTACTCGTTGAGGCCGACACCGGCATCAAGTTCAAGTACGTGGGCTATGACGGTACCCGCCAGCGGATGACGGCCCTCCTCGGCAAACACATCCAGCTCGGCGAGCTCAACATTTCCTCGGCCAAGAAATACCTCGGCAGCGGCAAGCTCATCGGTCTCGGCATAGCGCTCGAGAAGCGCGATTCGCGGTTGCCGAACCTGCCCACCCTCAAGGAGCAGGGCATCAACGTCGTCACCGGCGTGAACCGCGGGGTATTCGCCCCGAAGGGAACCCCCGCCGGCATCCAGGCGATGTTCGAGAAAGCCTTCGGCAATGCGATGAAGGACCCCGAGGTGGTGAAGAACCTCACCGCCAAAGGTGTCATCGTTCAGTTCAAGGGGCGTACGGGCTACCGGGCGTTCCTGAAGGGTTCCGCGGCCAAGATTACGGATGCCGCCAAGCGTGTCGGGCTCTACAAGCGTAAGAACTAAATCGAAAACACGGGCATTGGGGCGGTGGCCTTGGAAGGGCCGCCGCCCCCGCGCCGGGTAAAGTTTTTCCCTTTTTTCAGCCTGGTAGGGGATTTTATGCGTGTTCGCGCGGATACCGTCATCGGCGCTCTTCTGGTGGCCTTTGTCGTCACTTTGTTCGCGACGTCGTTCAACCTGCCGCCGGCCCCCTACGGGACGATGGGTCCGGCCCTGTTTCCGCGCATTCTCCTCGTCGCACTCTTTCCGATGTGTCTCGCGCTTTTTGTGAAGAGCGCGGTTCGGGACTTCCGCGAGGGACAGGCGAAACGGGAAATAGCCTCCTTCGCCGAGTGGTTCGATAATTACCGAAACGTCCTGGCAATTTACCTCCTCTTTTTCCTGTTCGCCTGGGCACTGCCCTGGGCGGGCTACCTGGCCTCGGGGTTCTTTTTTCTCATGCTGGCGCAGCTGGCGCTGGGGCCCAAGGACTGGGGGAAGGTGCCCCAGTTTCTGGCCGTGACGATCGGTGTATTGGCCTTGCTCTATTTTATTTTTCGGGTGGTGCTTCTCGTGCTTTTGCCAGAGGGTGAAATCGGTCTGATGTAGGGCGGTGCAAAGCCGAGCCGCCGCAAAGGAGTCGGGATGGTTCTCGAAAATCTGGGCCTCGCCTTCGCCGCCGTCTTTGAGATCAAGACGGTGCTTCTCATATTCGCGGGAACCTTCGCGGGCATTGTCGCGGGCGCCATCCCCGGTTTCACAATCGCCATGGCCGTTATCCTGACGCTGCCCTTCACCTTCGGCATGACCCCGCTCCAGGGTTCGGCGACGATGATGGGCGTCTTCGTCGGGGGCTACTCGGGCGGCCTCATCTCAGGGACGCTGCTGGGCATCCCCGGGACGCCCTCTTCGGTGGCGACCACGTTCGACGGATTTCCGATGGCACGGCAAGGAAAGCCCGGCCTCGCCCTCGGCGTGGGAATCTGGTCCTCATTCTTCGGCGGTCTCATCGGCGCGTTGCTCCTCGTTCTCTTCGCTCCGCCGATCGCGCTGTTCGGCCTCAAGTTCGGGCCCTGGGAGTTTTTCGCCCTCATCGCTTTCGCGCTGACCATTATCGCTAGCCTCGCGAGCGAGTCCATGCTCAAGGGCGGGATAGCGGGGCTGATGGGCCTGCTCATCGCCACCATCGGCGATGACGACATAACGGCGATTTCTCGTTTTGATTTCGGGTTCGATGCGATCAAGCAGGGCTTCGGTTTCCTGCCCGTGCTGATCGGGCTTTTTGCCTTCGCCCAGCTCATGAGCGACATCGAGGGCGGCGAGAAGGCCCAGGCATCCCTCATGGACGTGGACGCCGAGAGCGTTTCGGTCGAGCACGGAAGCGCCATAAAGACCATCCTGCGCCAGCCCATCAACCTCGTTCGCTCGGCCTGCATCGGCGTCTTTGTCGGCGCACTGCCGGCGGCGGGCGGGAGCGTCTCGAACATCCTGAGCTACGATCAGGCGAAAAAGGCCTCGCGGTATCCCGAGAAATTCGGGACCGGCATCCCGGACGGTATCATCGCCGCCGAATCGGCCAACAACGGCACCGCCGGAGGCGCCTTGATCACCATGATCGCGCTCGGAATTCCGGGCGACATTTCGGTGGCCGTCATGCTGGGCGCGCTGCTGATTCACAACGTCATCCCGAGCCCGACATTTATCAACGAAGAGCCCGTCCTCGTTTACGGTATTTTCGTCGCCTTTTTCCTGGCGCACTTCGTCATGATCGGTCTTCAGGCGGTGGGGATGCGCGTGTTCCTAAAGGTGGCCCACCTGCCCAAATACCTCCTGACATCGACGGTACTGTTTTTCTGCGCCACAGGCGTTTTTGCCCTGCATAACATCACCTTCGATATCTGGACGCTGTTCTGGTTCGGGGTGCTGGGCTACCTGATGAAGAAATTCGGCTTCCCGCTCGCCCCGATGATTTTAGGGGTCATCCTGGGCGATCTCGCCGAGGTGAACCTGAACCGCGCCTACATGTCCGACCCCAATCCGCTCCTTTTCTTCACGCGGCCGATTTCGTTGTTCTTCATCATTCTCGCCTTGGTGTCGCTGGTCTTCCCCTTTTGGCAGCGGGCCCGTCATCAGCCCTGGACGGCCCTCTTCCTGCCGGTGAGCGCCATTGTCGTTTCGATTCCCTTCTGGATTTCGCCCGGAGTCCTCAAACTTGTCGGTCTCGCCTTCGCGGCGGCGGGTGCGTTCCTGATCTTTAAGCAGATCCGAAACGGAGCACCCGCGCGCGAATAGCGTTTATTGGTTCCGGGCGGCCGCATGCCGAAATACCCGGCGCTCGGGTGCGCCCGGTGGAGCGGATTAAATCACCCTGGCCTTGACAACTCGCTTGATAGTGAGCCCCTGGACGATGATGGAGAAGATCACAACGCCGTAGGTGACAGCGAGAATTGAGCTTTTCTCCGGGCCCTCGGGCAGGGAGAGCGCCAACGCGACCGAGATCCCCCCGCGAAGGCCGCCCCAGGTGAGGACGGGTATCGCCCCACTGGCGTAGTTTCGCTTGAGGCTCAGCAGCGAGATGGGCGCGGCAACGCTGATGAACCGCGAGGCCAGGACGATGGGCACGGCGGCGGCCATCAGCCAGAGGGTCCCCCCGGTGAAAGTCAAGGCGATGACCTCGAAGCCGATGATGAGAAAAAGGGCCGCGTTCAGCACTTCGTCTAGAAGCGACCAGAATTTCTGAACGTGATCGCGGGTGTTCTCGCTCATGGCGAACCGGGTGCCGTGGTTTCCGATCAGGAGGCCGGCGACGACGACCGCGATGAGGCCCGATACGTGGATCGCAAAGGCGACGGTGTAGGTCATCATGACGAGCGCGAGGGTGATCATGACCTCCAGGTTGTGCTCGTCGATGGTTTTCATCGCCCGGTAAGCGATCCAGCCCGTGGCCAGCCCGAGCGCCGCGCCGCCGGCGGCCTCCGATAGAAAAAGCCCCAACACGCCGGAGGCGGTGAGGGTTTCCCCGCCTTCGCCCGCCCCCGCCGCCAAGGCGGCCAGGATCGTGAAAACGACCACGCCGACGCCGTCGTTGAAAAGGCTCTCGCCCGCGATCATCGCTTCGAGTTCCTTGGGTACATAAATCGTCTTGAGGATCCCGAGTACCGCTACCGGGTCGGTGGGGGAGATCAGCGCGCCGAACACGAGGCAGTAGGCGAGCGGGATGCCGACGCCGAGAGCATCCGCCGTAAAATAGATCGAGAAGCCGACCAAAAAAGTGGAGATCAGGACGCCGGCCGTCGCCATCGAGGCGATCGCCCATTTTCGTAGAATGAGGTCGCCGAGATCGATGTGCAGCGCACCGGCGAAGAGCAGGAAGCTCAGCATTCCCTTCATCAACGCTTCTTGAAAATCGATTTTCGAGAGAAGCGAGCGCATAGTGGACTGGAAATGCGCCTGGGGCAGGAAGGCGTCGAGAGCGATGACGCCGAGAGAGGCCAGCAGGGCGATAATGACCAGGCCGATCGACTGTGGAAGCCGGAGCCAGCGATGGTTGAGGTAGCCGAACACCGCCGCGAGCGTGAGGACGACGGCGGCAATGGTAAAAACGGAGCTGTCTATCATGTGGCCCCTCCCGGCCGGGACCCGGCAATTCGCTAGAGCAGGTTCGCCGCCTTCAGGATTTTTTCCATCCTCAGGACCAGGTCCGGAATGATGAAGGGTTTAACGACGAAATCGCTCGCTCCTGAGGAGATGCACTCCTTCACCGTGTCGGGTGAGATATCGGACGAAAGAATCATGGCCAGCGGGACGTTTCCGTAGGAATTTTTCAGCGTCTTGAGAATTTCAACCGCGGTCATGTCCGGCATCTCGTAGTCGAACAACGCCAGGT
>JAVEPB010000228.1 GCA_030922375.1 bacterium
TTTATAGCATGGCAGCAGGCGGGGCGCATCCGGGACCGCGCGCCCGCTAAAGCTTGTGTAACTCGGGAAGGAGTTCGCCCGAGATCAACCGCATGCTGTGGAGCGCGGTCGAGAGCGGCATGCCCGCCCAGTGGGTCCGGATGACGAGGTGGTTCACACCGATACGCTCCCAGTAGGGCCTGAGCTGCTCATAGCACTCCTCGGGCGAGCCGAGAATGAAGCGGTCCTTCAAAAGCTCGTCGAAGGCCAGATCGAAACTCTCCCCCTCGGGCATGGCCTCGTCCTGTCCCCATTTAAAGTAATCCTTGTACTTCCCGCTGAGGTAGGGGCCGCACATCTCGAGCGCCTCGCGGCGGTCCCGGGCGCAGAAAACCTCCTTGATGATGGGAAGCTCCTTCGGAAACGGCTTGTCGCATCGCACAAGCTCGGCCTTGTAGAGACCGATCTGGCGCAGGTTCGTCGCCGTCGTCGAATGCGGGCTGACGAACCAGGCGTCCCCCAGCCGGGCGGCCCGCTCGACGGCCCCATCGTTGTTCGCCGCGATCCAGATCGGGGGGCCCGGCTTCTGGACGGGCCGGATGTTCATGGTCACGCCGTCGAGCTTGCAGACCTCGCTCTCGTAGGTGATGTTCTCCTCGGTCCAGAGCCGCTGGACGAGTTCCAGGCACTCCTCGAATCGGGCGACGCGCTTTCCCCTGGGCACCTGAAAGGCATTGAACTCCACCTCCCGGTAGCCGAGGCCCACCCCGAAGATGAAATTCCCCCGGGCGATGACGTCGAGGGTCGCCACCGTCTCGGCGACGTAGACCGGGTTGTGCAGGTTGATGAGCAGGATGCCCAGGCCGATGGTCATGTCCCCCGCCTCGGCGGCGAGCCGTGCCAGGAACGGGACAATCTGGAGCTGTTTGTTGTTTCCCTCGTTCAGATAGTGCTGGCCGGTGAAAAGCGAGTCCCAGCCGCTGTCCCGCGCGTGGCGGACCATGACGTAGTGCTCCTCGAGCGCGCTCACCATGTCCGTTTCGAGATACTGCTGATTCGTGAAAAACAGGCCGACTTTCACCGGGGCGCCCTCCCATTTTTTTTTGGGATGCTTCCATTGAGATGCAGGGTTGGAAACCAGCCTATCCGGCGAGAGCCCGGCTGACAAGAAGGGTTCGGTTGACAAAAGGCGCCGGGAAAAAGGGCGCGACGGGAGGAGGTGGCTACTTCGCACCGAAGTCGCGGATTCTCTCCTTGAACTCCTTGGGGATTTTCGGCTGGGTGAGCTTTTTTTTCTGGGCCTTGAGGTTCTCGGCGTCTTCCTTGAGGTTTTCGATCGACTCGAGGAGGGCCTTGTTTTTCCGGGCGAGGGCGGCGAGGGCCGCGTCTTTTTTCCGAAGCTCACTGGCGTTTCTCGCGCGGAGGGTGACCATCTCCGTCTCCAGCGCTTTTTTTCCGTCCAGGAGGCGGCGCCGCTTTTTTTCGCCGGCCGCGAGACTCCTTTTCAGAGTTTGGACCATTTTTTCCCGGGAGCCCAGCTCCTTCCGCACGGAGTCGAGCTCTCCCCCCCGCAACACGAGGTTGGTCGCGAGTTCGTTAATCTCCTTGTCCTTCGATCGAAGCTTGAGCCGGGAGACAATCGACCCGCCGCCGACGCTAGTGAGATCGGCGCGGACGGGCGGATTCGACTTTCGCCGAATCTCGGCGCTGAGGAGCCGAATCGTCCGCTCCCGGCTTTTGAGCTTTCCGAAGAGCGCGAAAATCTGCGCGGAGACGGCTACCCCGAAAATGACGATCAGACCGCTGATTATCCAGATCAATCGGTTGGATTTCATCTCGGCGTCAGGAACCGCGGGCAGAAACCTCGAAAGGGGCGGGGGCTACCTCCTTATATAAACGGATTGACCCGAAATCGCCAGCGGGGCTCTGTTTGGGAGAGATTTCCCGCCTGTGGTAGGCTGATGGCCATCCCAGACCGCCTTCCTATCCAAAGGGGGTGCATGTGTACGAAAACACCGAAGAAGTCCGCTCCTCGCTCGCCGGAGAGGACTATATCGCCTCCACGGAAATCTGCACCGCACTCTACCTGGCCGAGGGCATGGGCAAGCCCATCCTGGTCGAGGGCCCCGCCGGGGTGGGCAAGACCGAGCTCGGCAAGGTCTGGGCCTCATCGACCGGGCGCGAGCTCATTCGCCACCAGTGCTACGAGGGGCTCGACGAGTCCAAGGCGCTCTACGAGTGGGAATACTCGAAGCAGATGCTCTACACCCAGATACTCCGCGACAAGGTGCAGCAGATGCTCACCGACGCGCCCACGCTGACCGACGCCGCCGACCGCATCGCCGCCGAGGAGGACGCCTTTTTCTCGGAGCGGTTCCTGCTCTCGCGTCCGCTCCTCCGGGCGATCCGGGCGAGCGAGCCCTCCCTTTTGCTCATCGACGAGATCGATCGTTCGGACGCCGAGTTCGAGGCGTTCCTGCTCGAGGTGCTCAGCGACTTTCAGATTTCGATCCCCGAGCTGGGGACCATCCGCTCCGAAACGCCTCCGGCCGTGCTGCTCACCTCGAACAACACGCGCGAGCTCTCCGAGGCCCTGAAGCGCAGGTGTCTCTATATTTTCGTCGATTATCCCACCGCCGAGGCCGAGCTCGAGGTGGTACGCATCAAGGTGCCCGGCCTGAGCGAGGAGATGGCCCGGGAGGCGGTGGCCTTCGTCCAGAAGCTTCGCGGGATGGACCTGAAAAAACGGCCCAGCGTGAGCGAGACGATCGACTGGGCCAAGGCGCTGGTCATGCTGAACGCCGGGAAGATCGACGAGGAGACGCTGCGGGCGACGCTGACCGTTCTCCTCAAAAACGAGCAGGACGTCCTTCGCTCGCGCCGGAACCTGGAGATGGAAAAGCGAAGAGGGCTCGAGGACAAGCGGTCCGAGGAATCGATCCTCGAGGACCTCGAGGCCGATCTCAGGCGCCGTCCCCGCCGCGGACGGCGGCGAGGCCGCAAGGACTTCGACGACCCCTTCTCCGGTTTCGGACAGCTGGAAGATTAGGCCTTGGACGACAGGATGGTGGATTTTGTCCAGGCTCTCAGGGCCTCGGGCGTCCGCGTCTCTCTCGCCGAGAGCGAGGATTCGTTTCGTGCCTCGGCCATCCTCGGCGTCTCGGACCGCGGCCGCTTCAGGAGCGCTCTGCGCCTCACCCTCGTCAAGGAAGAAAAAGACCACGAAACCTTCGACCGCCTCTTTCCCCTCTTTTTCGGGACAGAAGCGCCCCCGACCCTCGACGCCCTGGGCGAGTTGAGCGAGGAGGACGCCCGCCGCCTCCTCGACGCGCTCCGGGAGATGGCCGAGGGACTCAATCCCGAGGGACTCGATACCGAGGGACTCAGCCCCGAGGAGCTGCGCCGCCTCCTCGAAAACCTCCTGCGCGGCCGGCCGCTCTCCCGGGACGAACTCGACGCCCTCGGCCATCAGGCGGGCCTCCCCATGGCCTCCCGGCCGGGCGAGGCGGGGTGGATGGAGCAGCGGATGAAGCGCGGCCTCGGCCTCGAAGAGCTGATGGAGGCGCTCATGGCGCTTTTAGAGGAACTCGCCGCCTCGGGCATGGCCGATGAAATCCTCGACCGTCTCGCCGAGACCGCCGGCATGAACCGCGAGGCGCTCGAGGAGCAGATCCGAAATGAGGTCGGCCGGGCCATCGCCCGCCGCATGAGAGAAGACTACGAGAAGCGCGAACCGATCGACGATGTGATGGAACTTCCCTTCCGGGGGCTCGACGAGCGCGAGGCCGAGCGCCTGCGCGAGGAGGTGCGCCGCCTCGCCTCCCGCCTGAGGAGCCGCGCCGCCCTGCGCCACCGCCGGGCGCGGAAGGGGCGCATCGACATGCGCGGCACCATGCGCGCGAACATGCGCTACGGGGGCGTCCCCATCGAACTCCGGAAAAAACGGCGGGTCATCAAGCCCAAGCTCTTGCTCATCTGCGACGTCTCGACCTCGGTCCGCCACTGCGCCGAGTTCATGCTCACGCTGATCTACGAGCTTCAGGATCAGGTCGCCCGCGCCCGGAGCTACGCCTTCATCGACCGCCTCGTGGACATTTCGCCGTGGTTCGACGAGCACCCCCCGCGAAAGGCGGTCGAGCTGGTTCTGGACGATCTCCAGGCGGGCCACTACAACACCGACCTCGGCGCGAGCCTGGCGATGCTCTGCCGCGATCACATGAGCCACATCGACGCGCGGACGACGGTGATCTTCCTCGGAGACGGGCGAAACAACTTCAACGACCCGCGTCTCGACTGCCTCGAGGCCATCAAGGCCCGCTGCCGGCGGGTGGTCTGGATGAACCCCGAGGCGCCCTACCTCTGGGGCTCGGGCGACTCCGACATGCCCGCCTACCAGCCCCTTTGCGACGCCGTCCACGAGGTCGGCAACCTCGCCCAGCTCGCCCGCGCCGTCGATACGCTCTTCGACTACAGGTGATATTTCAGGGCCTCGGGCGTCCCGCCCGCTTTTAACCGGAGGAGATTGCCGTGTGAACTACGTTCGCTTGTACGCCGACGAGGCGGGAGAATCGCACTTCGAGGATATGGTGGAGACGCTATCGCCGGCCGATTTCGCGCCACCGGCCCCGGCGCTTTTCGCCTCCGAGCCGCGGGAGGCGGCCCGGTGCCTCTTTATCCGCATTCCGCCCGGTTGGCGGGGCGGCTGGCACCCGGCGCCGAAGCGGCAGTTTTTCTTTTGCCTCGCGGGCGAGTTCGAGATCGAGACCAGCGACGGCGAGCGGCGGGTCTTCACCGCCGGCGACGCCATCCTCGGAGAGGACACCTCGGGGAAGGGCCACGACTCGCGGGCGCTCGGCGGGGCGGATGTCACCGCCGCGGTCGTGCAGCTCGATTGACCCTCACCGGAAAAATTAACGGCGTAAATCTTGACAAATCAGTCATGTTGGTTCACTATAAAAATACTGAAATTCTCGCCCGGCATTATTATAATTTCTCGCCCGAAGTAGGTTTATTGTGGCCCGACTATATTTGTCTTTTAATTATGCCGACTATCAAAGCGCGACCATTGTAAACAACGCCTGCAAGTTCAAGCAGGTGGCCAGCACCATCTTCCTGGACGAGTCGATATGGAACGGCGCACTTAAAAAGGGCGAGGCCGGCATCCGGGAGCTGGTCGATACCGCCGTTTCCCGCTCGGACGTCACCGCTTTTCTAGTCGGTCGAACCACCTATTCCAACAAATGGTGCCTGTACGCTCTCAGACAGTGCATCGAGAAGAAAAAGGGCGTTTTCGGCATCCACCTGCCGAACCAGATGAGCCCCGGCCGGGCGGAATGGCTCACGGGCAAAGGGTTTCCGGTTCACGAGTGGGACAGCAACAGCCTGAAATCCTATATCATCACAGCCGTCCAAAAGTCACTGACAAAGGCCTCATAGGCAGCGGGGCGGCCTCCTTCACAGGGGACCGGCCCCGCCTCCTCAGTCCGCTTTTCAAGCCCCGCTCAGGGGCGGCTCCTATAACCCCAACACCCTAGCAGGAACTTCGCGCCCTCGATCAGACCAGCCGATAGACGCCCGGATGCTCCTCGGGGAAATTCCGGAGGATTTCGTCATCGTGGCCGGGGAAGATGAGGGTGGGTTTATCGGCGAGCGACTTCACCGTGTCGAAAGCCGAGAGGCAGTCGTCCACATGGACGTGGATGCCCGGCGGTATCATCGACTCGAGGCTCCGGAAGACATAGGCGGCGTCGGCCGCGAGAACGGCCCAGCCCTCCCCGGTGCGGACCCGGACGATCTGAAGGCCCGGGGTGTGACCCCCGACGGGATGGACGGTGACGCCGGGGGCGATCTCGGCCTCTCCGTCGAGCAGATGGAGGCGTCCCTCG
>JAVEPB010000229.1 GCA_030922375.1 bacterium
GGGTATGGACTACATCTCCTACGCCGTGCTGATGGAGGAAATCAGCAAGGCCTGCAGCTCCGTGCGGACCGTTCTTTCCGTTCAGATGTCCCTCGTGGCCTCGACAATCCTGAAATGGGGCTCCGAGGAGCAGAAAAGAAAATACCTCCCCCGGCTCTGCTCGGCCGAGTGGCTCGGCTGCCTGGGGCTGACCGAGCCCGACGTCGGCTCGGACGCCCAGCACATCCGGAGCTTCGCCGAGAAAACCGACGGGGGGTGGCGGCTCGACGGGCGGAAAATCTGGATCAGCAACGGCGGCCTCGCCCGGCTCGCCCTCGTCATCGCCCAAACCGATCGGGAAAACCCCCGGCGCATGGCGGCCTTTCTGATCGAGACCGACACCCCGGGATTCGCCTCGAAAAACATGGGGGGAAAACTCGGTCTCAGGAGCTCGAACACGGCCGAGCTTTATCTCGACGGGGTCGAGGTTCCGGACGAGGCCCTGTTGGGCGAGGTGGGCGACGGGTTCAAGGTGGCGATGAGCGCCCTCGACAATGGGCGCTATTCGGTCGCCGCCGGTTGCCTGGGAATCGCGCAGGGCTCGCTCGAGGCCTCGGTCGCCTACGCGAAGGAGCGCCGCACCTTCGGCAAACCCATCGCGGCTCATCAGCTTGTCCAGGAAATGATCGCCCGCATGGTGGTGGATATCGACGCCTCGCGCCTTTTGGTCTACCGGGCGGGCGAGCTCAAGAACGCGGGTGCGCCCAACAGCAAGGAAACATCGATCGCGAAATATTTCGCGAGCGAGACGGCGCTCCGGTGCGCCAACGACGCGATACAGGTTCACGGGGGCATGGGCTACAGCAACGAGTTCCCGGTCGAGCGCTACATGCGCGATGCACGTGTGGCGACCATCTACGAGGGGACCAGCCAGATTCAAAAGCTGATCATCGCGGGATACGAAACCGGAATCCGCGCGTTTGGCTAGCGGGCGGCACCGCCCCGCAGCAGCCTATAATCCGATACCGGTGTCGTTTTTGATTTGCAAGTCATTGAAATAAATGGATTTGAAGATATCCGGCATGCCCGCTGCCAAGCCCCGACCCCGAGGCGCATTTTGTTCTTGAAATTCGCCGCCGGAAACGGTAAGCCTCGGACTCACACGCTCGTTTCGTTTCCTTCAACCCGATCGAGGTGGCAATGTCGGAGGCCGGGGAAACCCTCCTGCGGACACCGCTCTACGATTCCCATGTCCGCCTGGGGGCGAAGGTGGTCCCCTTCGCGGGCTACGAGATGCCCGTCCAGTACACCGGGGTCATCGAGGAGCACAATGCCGTCCGCGGGGCGGCGGGGCTGTTCGATATCAGCCATATGGGCGAGTTCGAGGCCGAGGGGCCGGGCGCGGGGGATTTTCTCGACGGGCTCCTGACGAACAACGTCAAAAAGCTCGAGGTCGGGAAGGTCCTCTATTCGGCGATGTGCCGCGAGGGGGGCGGCATCGTGGACGACCTTACCGTCTACCGCCTCGGAGCGGAGCGGTTCATGGCCGTCGTGAACGCGGCGAACATCGAAAAAGACTGGGAATGGATGGCCGCCCACAAGGGGGCGGACTGCGAGTTCAGGAACCTGAGCGATGAGATGGCGCTTATCGCCCCCCAGGGCCCGGCGGCGGCGGAGATCCTCGCCGGCCTGATTCCCGGAGGCGGGGACCTGGAGGCCATCGCCTATTATGCCGTGGCGGAGCGCGAGGTCGCCGGGCGGAATATGCTCGTTTCGCGCACGGGGTACACGGGCGAGGACGGCTTCGAGCTCTACCTCGCGGCGGAGGACGCCCCCGATGTCTGGGAGGCGCTTCTCACGGCCGGGGCGGGCCGCGGGATGCTCCCCTGCGGCCTCGGGGCGAGGGACACCCTCAGGACCGAGATGAAATATGCCCTATACGGGAACGATATCGATGAGACGACGAATCCGCTCGAGGCGGGTCTTGGCTGGGTGGTGAAGTTCAAGGCGGGAGATTTCGTCGGGCGCGGGAATCTGCTCCGGATAAAGGAGGGGGGGCCGTCCCGGAAGCTCGTCGGGATTGAGATGCTGGACCGGGGCATCCCGAGGCACGGGGCGCCGATTCTGGCGGACGGGGAACCGGCCGGCGCCGTGACAAGCGGAACAATGGGCCCCTCGCTTGGCAAAGCCATCGGCATCGGCTACGTTCCCATTTCCCATGCAGGGGTGGGAAGCGAGATCGAGGTGGACATCCGGGGCAAGCGCCGCGCGGCGAAAGTCGTCAAAACGCCGTTTTACCGGAAAAGGTAGGGCCGGCCTCGAAAGGGTCCGGGCCGGGCTTCATGGCAGGGGCCAAAAAACTTTGGGCATGAAACTATCCGTCATTTATCTTGGGAGGTAGCGGAGACAATGGAATATCCTCTAGGGCTCAAATATTCCCGCGAGCATGAGTGGGTGAAGGTGGAGGGAAGCGTCGCGATCATCGGGATCACCGATTTCGCGCAGTCCGAGCTGGGCGATGTGGTCTATGTCGAGCTTCCCGAGGTCGGCTCCGAGGTGGAGGCGAACAACACCTTCGGCGTCGTCGAGTCGGTGAAGGCGGTTTCGGATCTTTACGCCCCGGTAACCGGCACGGTGACCGAAGTGAACGAGGAGCTCAACGACGCCCCCGAACTCGTCAACAGCGATCCGTTCGAGGACGCCTGGATGCTTCGGATCGAGATGAGCGACACCTCGGAGCTGGACGGGCTGCTCGAAGCCGACGAGTACAAGGTGTTCGTCGAAGAAGAAAGCGCCTGATTCAGGCGCAGCACGGAAAAGCGGCGGGCCCCGGGCCACAATCCGGCGCCCCTCCGCGTTGCACGGGGCTTCCCTCGCCCTCGTTTCGCCCGGCCTTGGATAACCGCGATAAATTTCGTCATGCCCAATTAAGGACGGTGAATCATGGCTGAACCGCGCGCCGCACTCGAAGAGCTGGAAAACAGGGAAGAATTCATCCGAAGGCACATCGGCCCGGACGAGACCGAGATCGGGGAGATGCTCGGGACGTTGGACCTCACGTCGCTCGATGAGCTCATCGAACGTACGGTGCCGGCCGCCATCGTTTCGGGCTCGCCGCTCGGCATCGGCGATAGCCGCTCGGAGCAAGGGGTCCTGGCCCTGTTGAAGGGCATCGCCTCGAAGAACCGGGTGTTCCGATCGATGATCGGCATGGGCTATTCGGACTGTCACACCCCCGCGGTCATCCTCCGCAATATTCTCGAGAATCCCGGCTGGTACACGGCCTACACCCCTTATCAGCCCGAGATATCCCAGGGCCGGCTCGAAGCCCTCCTCAACTTTCAGACCATGGTGATGGACCTCACCGGGATGGAGATGACGAACGCCTCCCTGCTCGACGAGGCGACCGCCGCCGCCGAGGCGATGGCGATGTGCTTCTCGATCAGCAAGCTCGATGGCTCGAGGCTTTTCGTCTCCCGCGATTGCCACCCGCAGACGATCGAGGTGATGGGCACCCGGGCCGCGCCGATGGGAATCGAGGTCGCGGTCGGCAGCCATCTCGATGATCCTTTCGATGGAGATCCCTTCGCCTTGATGCTCCAGTACCCGGCTTCCACGGGCGAGGTCCACGATTACGCCGCGCTCATCGAGGAGGCCCACCGGAGGGGCGCGCTCGTCATCGTTGCCGCCGACCTGCTCAGCCTCACCCTTCTCAAGCCGCCCGGCGAGTTCGGTGCGGATGTCGTTGTCGGCAACACCCAGCGATTCGGGGTGCCCATGGGGCTGGGCGGGCCGCACGCCGCCTACCTGGCGACGAGGGAGAGCTACAAGCGTTCGATGCCGGGCCGGTTGGTGGGAGTCTCGGTGGACGCCGCCGGGGCCCCGGCTCTCCGGCTCGCCCTCCAGACGCGTGAACAGCACATCCGCCGGGAGCGGGCGACGAGCAATATCTGCACTTCCCAGGTCCTCCTCGCCGTCATGGCGGGCATGTATGCCGTCTACCACGGTCCGGCGGGGCTCAGGCGAATCGGCGAGCGCGTCCACCGCCTGACGGCGGCGCTGGCCTGTGGGCTCGAGCGGCTCGGCTGCGAGGTCGAGACCGGCGCCTTCTTCGACACCATCACGGTAAAGGCGCCGGGCGGGGCCGCCGGCGTCATCAAGCGGGCCGAGGAGGGGCTGATCAACCTCCGGCCCGTGGACGGGGAGCGCGTGGGAATTTCCCTCGACGAGACCACCCGGCGCGAGGAGGTCGAGGCGCTTTGGGGGATTTTCGCGGACGGCGCGGGCGTTGAGTTCGGAATCGGCGAAATGGACGCCGGGGCCGGGGAGTGCATACCGCCCTCCCTCCGGCGGACCTCGGCGTATCTCACCCATCCCGTATTCAGCGCCTATCATCCCGAGCACGAAATGCTGCGCTATCTTTTCCGGCTTCAGGAAAAAGACATCGCCCTGACGCGATCGATGATTCCGCTCGGCTCGTGCACGATGAAGCTCAACGCCACGACCGAGATGATCCCGGTCAGCTGGCCCGAGTTCGCCGGCATCCATCCCTTCGCCCCAGGCGGCCAAACCGAGGGATACCGCCTGATGATGGACGAGCTCAAGGAGATGCTCGCCGACATCAGCGGTTTCGCGGCCGTCTCGCTACAGCCCAACTCGGGCGCCCAGGGCGAGTACACGGGCCTGCTCACGATTCGCAAGTATCACGAGAGCCGGGGCGAGGGACACCGGAATATCTGCCTGATCCCCAGCTCGGCCCACGGAACGAATCCGGCCAGCGCCTCGATGCTCGGCTGGAAGGTCGTCGTCGTCGCCTGCGACAAGGAAGGCAACGTCGATCTCGCCGATCTGGGGGCGAAGGCCGCCGAGCACTCCGCCAACCTCGCCTCGCTGATGATCACCTACCCCTCGACCCACGGCGTCTTCGAGGAGGCTGTCTCGGAGATCTGCGGCGTTGTCCACGAGAGCGGCGGGCAGGTTTACATGGACGGGGCCAACCTCAACGCCCTGGTGGGCATCTGCCGGCCGGGCGAGTTCGGCCCCGACGTCATCCACATTAACCTGCATAAAACATTTTCGATCCCGCACGGCGGGGGCGGCCCCGGCGCGGGCCCGATCTGCGTGGCGAGTCAACTCGCGCCCTTCCTGCCGGCCCACTCGGTCGTCCCCGGCGCGGGCCCCGAGACCGGCGTCAGCGCCGTCTCGGCCGCTCCCTGGGGAAACGCCGGGGTGCTCCCGATTTCGTGGTGCTATATTTCGATGATGGGGGCCAAGGGACTCATCGAGGCGACCCAGGTGGCGATCCTCAGCGCCAACTACATCACCCGCCGCCTCCAGGCCCACTACGAGGTGCTCTACACGGGCCGGAACGGGATGGTGGCCCACGAGTGCATCATCGATCTCAGGCCCTTCAAGGAGGGAACCGGCGTTTCCGCCGAGGATGTGGCCAAACGGCTCATGGACTTCGGATTCCACGCGCCGACCATGTCGTTTCCGGTGGCGGGGACGCTCATGATCGAGCCCACCGAGAGCGAATCCAAGGAGGAGTTGGATCGGTTTTGCGACGCGATGCTCGCCATCCGCGAGGAGATCCGCGAAATCGAACAGGGGCGGGCCGGAAAGGAGGACAACGTCCTGAAAAATGCCCCTCACACGATGGGCGATATCGTCCGGGAGGACTGGACCCACCCCTATTCCAGGGAAAAAGCCGTCTTCCCGCTTCCTTGGGTCGCCCGGAATAAATATTGGCCCCCCGTCAAGCGAATCGATAACCCTTATGGGGACAAGAACCTGATCTGCTCCTGCCAGCCGCTGGAGAGCTACGCCTAGCGGGCGGTCCTGGAGCCTCCTGGATGAATCCCCCTCAGGCGAAAATAAAACCCGGCCGGTTTCTGGATACCGGCGCGGCGCGCGGCGCCTGGAACATGGCTGTCGATGAAGTCCTTCTGGATAATTGCCGCTCCCACCTGGCCTCGGGCGGCCCGCCCGGCGAGGCCCCTTTCACGTTCCGGCTCTATGCCTGGTCACCGGCGGCGCTGACCCTCGGCCGAAACCAATCCGCCAGGCGGGACGTTTTCATCGAGCGCCTCTCGCGGGAGGGGATCGACCTGTGCCGGAGACTCACCGGGGGACGGGCGGTGCTGCACGACCGGGAGATTACCTATTCGGTCGCCGGCTCCGAGGCTCTACTCGGCGATACGATCGAAGAAAGCTACCGCCGGATCAGCGAGGGCCTCGCGGCGGGACTCGGGCGGCTTGGGATCTCCGCCGAGTTCGCACCGCCCAGCGGGGGAGCCTACGCCTCTCAGCCTTCCTGTTTTGCCACCACCTCGGTCTGGGAGATTTCCATCGGCGGGCGGAAGGTGGCCGGCAGCGCTCAGTGCCGGGAGGGGGGGGCCATCCTTCAGCACGGGAGCATTCTCCTCGACTCGCCCGAGGATCGACTGGCATCGCTCCTCAGGGCCCGCGCCTCGGGAGAAGGCCAGGCCCGGGAGACCTCCCAGGCCGACCACGCCGCCGGTCTGTGCGAAGTTTTGGGCCGGGAAGTGGGCTACCGGGAGGCCGCACTCGCCCTGCGGGGCGGGATGGAGGAGACCTTCGGTCCTTTTCTTGAAGAGCCCCTGACCGGCGAGGAGGCGGAGCGCGCCCGGGAGGCCGAGCGGCGGCGCTATGCTACCCCCGCCTGGACGATGGGCCGCGAGACCGGTCCCGCGCCTTGACACCCCGCGCAGGAGGGTCATATCGTCTGGGCCATAGGCGGGTGTAACTCAGTGGTAGAGTGCCAGCTTCCCAAGCTGGACGTCGTGGGTTCGAATCCCATCACCCGCTCCAAAAATAAATTCCACCCGTCTACGGTAGCCGCCGAGTCCGTATCTTCCCGCCGCGTAGGCGAAGGGAGGAGCTTGGTCCGATGGCCTCCGGCCTACAGGTTTTCGATATTCCCGAAGATGCCCTCGTGGTTGACATGCATCTCCACTCAAGCGCCTCGGACGGCGAGTACCCGCCCCGGCGCGTCATGGAGCGTGCGAAATCGGCCGGGCTCAGCGTCGTCTCCCTGACGGACCACGACACCGTTGCCGGCCTTGGCGAGGCCCGCAGCGAAGCGAAACGCCTCGGCCTCGAATTCGTGAACGGCATCGAACTCTCCTCGGTTCACGGCGGACACCTTGTTCACGTCCTGGGTCATTTCATCCGGCCGGAGGATTCGGAGCTGGGGACTCAAATGAAAATGTATATGGATAGCCGGCGGACCCGGATGGGGGAGATGCTCGAGCGGCTCCGGGCGTTAAGCGTCCCAATCGACAAGGAGGATTTTCTGCGGGAGTGCGGCCGGGCCTCGAGCATCGGGCGGGGACATCTTTCGGCCTATATGGTCCGGAAAAATCTCGTTTCGAATCGTGAGGAGGTTTTCGGGAAATATCTCGGGGAGGGCGGTCCCGCCTATGTGGAACTCGAGATGATCGCGCCGGACGAGGCGGTGAGGCTGATCGCCGGGGCGGGCGGGGCCGCGACACTTGCCCACCCGAACTTGAGCGAATCGGATGAAATTATTCCGGGGCTGGTTTCGGCCGGTTTGGCGGGGATAGAAGTGGAGCATCCCTCCCAGGACGAGAAAACGCGGCGTCATTACCTTGCGCTGGCCGAGCGCTATGGTCTGGTTCCCATGGGTGGGTCCGACTGTCACGGCGCGCGGCCGGGGCCCGAGCGAATTGGCCAGTTTCGCCAGCCCGTACGAAATTATCTGGGCCTTCGGCGAAGGGCGAAGGCGGCGCTCTAGGGCCGCCGGCGGGACTGACTGGCGGGGGGTGCAAATGGCCGCCGAGATGGGGTATTGTCATGGTGATTGGGCTGGATGTGCCGGGCCGGATGGGCGCCGGCTCCTGCCTGCCCGATGGTCAAATGCTCGGATTTCGGGCCGCTCCTACGGCCGGGAGGTTGGGAAATGCGTTTGCGGAAAGAGATGATCGAGCGAATTTCCGTGAAAATTGTGGATCGTCTGCTCAGGCGGGAAATCATCGAAATTAATACGGACGAGGAGGCGGTTCGCACCCGGATAGTCAACCTCATCGAGGAGGATCTCCTGGTCGAGGACCGGTTGAACGATGAGGTGAAGGATATTCTCCGCGATCATCAGGACGAAATGGACAAGGACAACGTCGATTACAGCCGGATGTTCACGATGGTGAAGACCAAGCTCGCCCGTGAGCGGAACCTGGTCCTTTAATCGTCCGGCTGCGCGAACGTCACTACGGAAAGGAAGGGCGCGGCGATGCGCATCAACCGCGAGAAGATCAACCACCTCTCGAATCTCATCGTCAAGGATTTAGAGGACTCCGAGGACGTTTCCTTTCTCGGCGAGACCACTGATGTGCGGATCAACATCGTCCGGGCGATCACGAACGAGTTGACAATCGACGATGATATCGACGAAGAGGTCCGCAGGGTTCTCAGCAGCTACTCGAGCCGTCTCATCGAAGGAACCCGGGAGTGGGAAATTCTCTACGTCAAGCATTACGAGCAGGAGGCCACTCGCCGGGGTGTTTAGCGGGCCCGACGAAGTGAAATGCTCGTTGCGCGGCGGAAGATGAGCTTGCTTCGCGTTGGCCTCACGGGCGGAATCGCCAGCGGCAAAAGTGCTCTCGCCAAACTGCTCTCCGAAAGAGGCATTCCCGTCATCGACTCCGATACCATCGCGCGCGATCTGGTCGCTCCCGGCTCGGAGGCGCTCTCCGAAATCGCCCGCGCACTCGGATCCGAAGTCGTCGCGCCCGACGGGGGCCTCGACCGAAAACGCGTTGGCCAAATCGTTTTCGCCGATGACGCGAAAAGAAAAACCCTCGAAAATATTCTCCACCCCCGCATCATGGCCGAGCAGGATCGATGGCTAGATCGTATCGAGGAGGCCGGCGAATCTCCGGTGGCTGTCGTCGAGGCGGCGCTGATGATTGAGTCTGGCGGGTCGAAGCGATTTGATCTCGTCGTCGTGGTGAATTGCGGAGAAGCTCAGCAAATAGAGCGTTTCATGGAGCGCGCGGGCATGGACGAGGCGGCCGCCCGCGCTCGAATCGAGGCTCAAATGCCCCTTTCCGAGAAGGTGAAGCTGGCGGATCGGGTGGTGGAAAACCGCGGAAGCCTGCCGGATTTGGCGGCCGAAGCGGAAAGTCTGGTCCGGTGGCTAAAGGAAAGGGCCAAGAAATAAAGAAAAAGATGGATTGACAAAGCTTTCCCGGCCCCCTACATTTATGGGTGATTTGGTTGTTGTATCCCCAATCAGCTTATCGCCCGCAATTCCGGCGCTTCAAACCAATTATCGGTTTTCATTGATTCGAATAGGGGCCAAGCGGCAAATAAGCTTGTGACGCCGCTCTAGATTGTGTGCCTCAACAATGGTTTTTGGCGAATCTACTGCTCGAATTTCTGGCTCAAGGATTTTTCACATCCCTGGATTCTAAATACCCTCTCGGTTACTTGGGTTTGTAGAAAAGAAGAGAAATTGGAACCATTCGATGCCGCTCGTTAACCACACGAATTTCATCTGTGAAGTATTTGACTTTTATGTTTGTTCGTCACCAGAGGCTGCACGTGTTTGCCTCCCTGCAACGGGCTTGGCGGTGACAGTGCCTGTCGCGGCACTGTTCCAGGCCCTGGGTGACGACGACTTGCCCACCAAGTAAGGAGAAGGAAGGAATGCCAGTTGCCTCCAAGGAGCGAGAGCTGAATCTTGCAGAACTGAAGAGGAAGACCATCACCGAGCTGAATGAGCTCCTCAAGGAGCTCAAAGTGGAGGGCGTTAGCGGTCTCCGCAAGCAGGATCTGATTTACAAGATCATCGAGGCTCAATCCGGAAAAGATCGTGACGGCGTGATCTACGGGGAGGGCGTGATCGAAATCTTGCCCGACGGCTTCGGTTTTTTGCGTTCGACGGCTTACAACTATTTGCCCGGCCCCGACGATATCTATGTCTCGCCCAGCCAGATCCGGCGTTTCGATCTGCGCACCGGCGATACGGTCAGCGGCCAAATCCGGCAGCCAAAGGAGGGGGAGCGCTACTTTGCCCTCCTGAAAGTGGAGCAAGTAAACTTCGAGCCGCCCGAGGCAAGTAAGGACAAGGTCCTCTTCGACAACCTGACGCCTTTATACCCCGACCGGCGCATTAATCTCGAAATCACCAGCAACGGCACCAAGGACGCCAGCATTCGCGTACTCGACCTGATGACGCCCATCGGTTTCGGCCAGCGCGGTCTCATCGTCGCCGCCCCTCGAACGGGCAAGACGATGCTCCTTCAGTCCATCGCCAAAAGCATCGCCACCAACTTTCCGGAAGCGCATCTCATCGTATTGCTGATCGACGAGCGGCCCGAGGAAGTCACCGACATGGAGCGCTCGGTCCGGGGTGAGGTGGTCAGCTCGACCTTCGATGAGCCCGCAACCCGGCACGTACAGGTCGCGGACATGGTCCTCGAGAAAGCCAAGCGGCTCGTCGAACATAAAAAGGACGTTGTAATCCTTCTCGACTCCATCACCCGCCTGGCGCGGGCGCACAACACCATTATCTCCCCGAGCGGAAAAGTGCTCTCCGGCGGCGTGGACTCGAACGCCCTCCAGCGCCCGAAGCGGTTCTTCGGGGCGGCGCGGAACCTCGAGGAGGGCGGCAGCCTCACCATACTCGCCACCGCGCTGGTCGAAACCGGCAGCAGGATGGACGACGTGATTTTCGAGGAGTTCAAGGGCACCGGCAACATGGAGGTCCACCTCGACCGCAAGCTCTCCGATAAGCGGGTTTTCCCCTCGATCGACATCAGCAAGTCGGGCACCCGGAAAGAGGAGCTCCTCATGTCCGAGGCCGACCTCAATCGGGTGTGGGTGCTCCGGAAGGTTCTCCAGCCCCTGGGCAGCGTGGACTCGATGGAACTCCTCCTCGAGAAGGTCAACGAGACGGATACCAACGAGGACTTCCTGCTCTCGATGAACAGCTAGGCGCTCTCCTTGCTCTGTTGAAGAGGGGAAGTGGCCGCTTCAGGCGGGGCTCCGGTCGGCCGTTACACCGCAAATTTCCGTTTTTCCCCCCTGGAAGGGCCGGAATTCGCCCCCTTTCCATGCGGTGGACAATGACAGGGAGTTTCGGTATAAAAACGCCTTCCTCGCCATGAGGCGTCCCAGGGCGTCCGCGCGGCGATATCGGTTTCGCCCCCGGCGGCTTGTCCCCGGGGGGATTTGTAGGAAGTTTTCGGGAGCGGGGGCCGGAGGGTCCGATCACGCCGCCCCCGGCGGAAGGAGCGAGCATCGATGAGAACGGAAATTCATCCCGAATTGCATGAGACGACAGTCACCTGCAGCGGATGCCAAACCGAATTCAAGACTCATTCGACCGTGGAGAATATCCGCATCGAGGTGTGTTCGAATTGCCATCCTTTCTATACCGGCAAGCAGTCCCGTATTATCGACACCGAGGGGCGCGTCGAGAAATTCGTCAAAAAGTTCCAGGGCAAGGAAACCCGGGTCTCCAAACGGAAGCGTAAGCAGGAGGCGCGTCAGGCCGAAATCGTCGCAATCGAGGAGCGCGAGAAGACGAAGGCCGCCGACGAGAAGGCGGCGCGCGAGGAAGCCCGGGTTCGCCGCCGCGAGGAGCAAGCCGCCCTCAAGGCTGCCCAAGACGCCGAGGAGGCGGCTGCCCCCGCCGCCAGTGAGTCCGAAGCCCCTGCGGCCAAGACTGAAGCCCCTGCGGCCAAGACTGAAGCGCCCGCGGCCAAGATTGAAGCGCCCGCGGCCGAAGCTGAATCGACCCCGGCAGGGGCTGAAGCGCCCGCCGCGGATTCCGATGCCCCCGCAGCGGAGGCGGCCTCCGAGTCAACCGAGCAGTCCTAAGTTTCCCCTTTCGATTTGAGGCCGATTCCGGAGCGTTACGAGCCTCCCGCGCCGGCGTCTCGCCCGCTCCCGGCGGGGATGGAGCCTCAGCGCCATGTTTGAGAAACTCGAGCAGATTCTCGAGAAACACAAGGTCCTCGAGGAGCGCCTCTCCGATCCGAGCCTGATAAAAGACCGCAAGAAATTCGAGCAAACAGCCCGCGAGCATAAAGAGATCACGCGTATCGTCGAAATTTACGACGAGTGGCGCTCCTGCACCGAGACGCTCGCCGAGGCGCGACTTCTTCTGAACGATTCCGACACCGAAATCGGCAACCTGGCGAAAGAAGAGATTGAAGAGTACGAGCCCCAGCTCGAGGAAATCGAGCTCCGCCTCCGCCGCCAGATGCTTCCCAGGGATCCCAATGACGAAAAGAACGTCATCATCGAGATACGCGCCGGCACCGGTGGAGACGAGGCGGCGCTTTTCGCGGGCGATCTGTACCGGATGTATGCCCGTTATGCGGAAAACCGCAGTTGGACCGTCGAGGAGTTGAGCCGGAATGAAAACAACCTGGGGGGGATGAAGGAGGTCGTGGCCCTGATCAAGGGCGCGGGCGCCTATAGTCAGCTCAAATTCGAGAGCGGCACCCACCGCGTCCAGCGGGTACCCGTCACCGAAAGCCAGGGGCGAATCCACACCTCGGCGGCGACGGTCGCCATCTTGCCCGAGGCCGACGAGGTTGAGTTGAAGGTTCCCGAGACCGATATCAGAATCGATGTCTACCGCTCGTCGGGGCCCGGCGGCCAGAGCGTGAACACCACGGACTCGGCCGTCCGGATCACCCATCAGCCCACCGGCCTTGTCGTCACCTGCCAGGACGAGAAGAGCCAGCACAAGAACAAGGCCAAGGCGATGAAGATACTCTTGTCGCACTTGCTAGACTTTGAAACGCGTAAGCAAAACGAGGCGCGTTCCGCCGAGCGCAAGAGCCAGATCGGCTCGGGCGACAGGAGCGATCGGATCAGGACCTATAATTTCCCCCAGGATCGGGTGACCGATCACCGCATCGGCTTCACCCAGCACAGCCTCGACAGCTTTCTCGAGGGCGAAATCGGCGAGATGGTGCGCCGCGTGATCGAGACCCGCGAGGCCGAGCGGCTGGCGGAGTTCGAGGAGGACGCCCCGGAGGAAAATGCCGAATGAATCCTTTGACGTTAAAGGAATCCCGGTGGCCCGAGGGCTCCGTGGGCGCCGAATCCGAGTATCTGAGGCGCCGCTTGGGCGAGGCGGGAATAGAGGGCGCGGCCAGCGATGCCGCCGCGCTACTTTGCTGGGCACTGGGCTGTGATCGCTCCTATCTCGCATCGCGGGGGGAGGAGGCCCTGCCCCCCGAGGCGAAGGTCCGGCTCTCGGAAGCGGTCTCAAGGCGCGTGAGACGGGAGCCGCTGGCCTACATCCTCGGCGAGCGGGAGTTCTGGTCGCTCCCCTTCGGAACGGAGCCCTCCGGCCTCATTCCCCGGCCCGAGACCGAACTCCTTGTTGAACGCGCCGCGGCGCTTCTGAGGGGGGCGGACGCACCGCGGATCCTCGACCTGGGGACGGGCAGCGGCGCCATCGGCGTGGCCCTGGCGAAAGAGCTTCCTGGCGCGCGCGTGGTGGCGGCGGACTCGAGCGGTCCGGCCCTGGAACTGGCGGTCCGGAACGCGCGGCGAAACGGGGTGGAAGACCGCTTCGAGCCCATTCGCTCCGACTTGTTCGAAAAAATCCCGGTGAACGAGTCTTTCGACGCCGTGGTTTCCAATCCCCCCTATATCGCCTCATCCGAAATCGGAGGTCTGATGCCCGAGGTGGCGCGCTACGAGCCCCGCGAGGCCCTCGACGGCGGGCCGGACGGGTTGCGGTTCCTTCGCCGGATTGTTCGCGAGGCCCCGGCCCGGTTGAAAAGAGGGGGGGTCCTCCTCATGGAGATGGACCCCGCGCAGATATCCTGGTGCGCGGCCGAGGTGCGCCTCACCCGCGCGTATGGAGAGCCGATGGTCCGCCGGGATCTTGCCGGGCGGGATCGCGTCATCGAAGCGGAAACGGTGTAGACAGTGGATCAATTCCTGATTCACGGGGGAAAGGCCCTTCGCGGCGGCGTCGAAGCGGCTGGCTCGAAGAACGCCACCCTCCCGATTCTGGCGGCCTCCCTTCTCGCGGACGGGCCCTGCCGGTTGAGCCGGGTGCCCAACCTCCGCGACACGGAAACCTTTCTCAGGCTCCTCGCCGAGTTCGGCCTTCGCATCGAGCGGCCCGCACCCCGGCGGATCGCCATCGACACCTCGGAGGTCCGCACCGGAACCGCACCCTACGACCTGGTGAGGACGATGCGCGCCTCGGTCATGGTGCTCGGGCCTTTGCTCACCCGCTTCGGCGGGGCGCGGGTTTCCCTGCCGGGGGGATGCGCCATCGGCGCGCGCCCCATCGATCAGCACCTCAAGGGCCTCGAGGCCATGGGGGCGGAAATTTCGATCAAGGACGGGTATATCGACGCACGGGCCGGGCGGCTGAAGGGCGCGCGCGTTTCCTTCGATATGGTGACCGTGACGGGGACCAAGAACCTGATGATGGCGGCAGCGCTCGCCGAGGGGACGACGGTGCTCGAAAACGCCGCCCAGGAGCCCGAGGTGTCCATCCTCGCCGATCTGCTGAATCAGATGGGCGGGCGGGTGACGGGCGCCGGGACACCGATCATCGAGATCGAGGGGGTTGATCGGCTCGGCGGCTATGAGGTCGGCGTCCCCCCGGACCGCATCGAAACGGGAACCTTCATGATCGCGGGGGCCATCACGGGCGGAGACGTGACGATCCACCGCTGCATCCCCGAGCACGTGCGCTCGCTGACGCTCCGGCTCAGGGAGGCGGGTCTCGACGTCACCGAGGGGAACGATTGGGTGCGCGTTCTCGCGAACGGCCCCCTCCAGCCCGTGAGCGTCAAGACCGCCGCCTATCCGGGTTTTCCGACCGATCTTCAGGCCCAGTTCATGACGCTGATGACGCTGGCGCGAGGATCGTGCGCCATATCGGAGACCATTTTCGAGAACCGCTTCATGCACGCGGCCGAACTCGTCCGGATGGGGGCGAACATCGCCACCGACGGCCGTACGGCGCATGTCGAGGGGGTCGAGTCTCTTGCCGGGGCGCACGTCATGGCGACGGACCTGCGCGCGAGCGCATCGCTGGTCCTCGCGGGACTGGCCGCAAAAGGTGATACGATAGTCCGCCGGGTCTACCATATCGACCGCGGCTACGAGCGGATCGAGGAGCGCCTGAGGACCCTGGGCGCCGAAATCGAACGGGTGAGCGAATGAGCGATATCGAAAACGGGATGAACGGTCTGACGATTGCGTTGCCGAAGGGCCGGATATTCTCCACGGCGATGGAGCGTCTCCTCGAGGCCGGTTTGCTGTCGAAGGCGATATCGGACAAATCCCGCTCCCTCATCCACGACGACCGGAAAACGGGGGTGCGGGTGCTGATTCTGCGGAATTACGACGTACCCACCTACGTCGAGCGCGGGGCGGCGGACCTCGGCATCATCGGCAAGGATGTTCTCCTCGAGCAGGGAAGCGGTGTCTACGAACCGCTCGATTTGCGCTTCGCGCCCTGCCGCCTCATGGTGGCCGCCCCGGACGGGGTGAGCTGGGAGGATTTGTCCCGAAAGGCGAACCTTCGCATCGCGACGAAATTCCCCGTGATCGCGGCCCGCTATTTCGAGGACCAGGGTCTCCAGGCCCAGACGATCTATCTCTATGGAAACGTCGAGATTGCCCCGGCGACCGGGGTGGCGGACGCCGTCGTGGACCTGGTGGATTCGGGCGGGACGCTTCTGGCGAACGGGCTGACCCCGATCCGGGAGATTTTCAGCGCCACCGCCCGCCTCATTGTGAATCGCGCCAGCCTGAAGACCAAGCACGGCCGGGTGAGCGAGTTCATCTCCTCGATGAAAAAAGTGTGCAAATCCGGAAAAAGGAGGCGGAAATGAGGCGGATTCGTTGGGGGGACGCGGATGCCGCCGCCTCGCTGGAAGCGCTCCCCTTCGCGGGCGAGACGATTTTCATGGGGGCCGAGGAGAAGGTCGCCCCTATCCTCGATGACGTTCGCAACCACGGCGATCTTGCGCTCGTTCGGTACACCAAAACTTTCGACGGCGTGGACATCAGCCCTGACCGGATCCCCGTGCCCGAGGCGAAGCTGAAGGAGGCCTTGGACGCGCTCCCGTCCGAGGCGCGGGAGGCGCTTGATCTTGCCGCCGGGCGAATCCGCGATTTTCACGAGGCCTGCCTCCCCCGGAAGATCGAAACCCGGCCCGCGCCCGGCGAGCGGTTCGCGCTGCGCCCGATTCCGCTCCAGCGAGTAGGCCTCTACATACCGGGGGGGCGGGGGGCCTACCCAACGAGCGTACTCATGAGCGCGGTGCCCGCCCGGGTGGCCGGGGTGGAGGAGATCGTCATGTGCTCCCCGCCTTCCGGGGAGGATGGGGAGATCGCGTCCGTCGTCCTCGCCGCCGCCGCCCTGGCCGGGGTGGATCGCGTCTTCCGGGTGGGCGGCGCCCAGGCGATAGCGGCGATGGCCTATGGGACCGAGGCGATCGGAAAGGTGGACAAGATCGTCGGGCCGGGAAATATTTTCGTCGCCGCCGCGAAGCGCCTCGTTCGCGACGTGGCCGACGTGGACAAGGACGCGGGCCCGAGCGAGGTGGTCGTGATAATCGACAGCCCCGCCCACGCGGAGTGGGCGGCGGCCGACCTGATCGCCCAGGCCGAGCACGATCCCTCCGCGATGGCGGCCGCCGTCGCCATCGGCAGGGAGGCCGCCGGCGCGGTGGATGAGAGTGTTGCCAGACAGCTGGAAGGCGCCCCCCGGCGCGAGGTCATCGAAAAAGCCCTCAAGGGCCAGGGCGCCATCGTCGAGGTCTCATCGCGCGATGAGGCGCTCGAGGTGGCCGAGCGGCTCGCCCCCGAGCATCTCGAACTGATGATCGAGCGGCCCGGGGAGTTCGCCGGCCGGGTGCGCTCGGCCGGGGCGATTCTCCTGGGCCCCTGGAGCGGCGCGCCGTTTGGCGACTATATCGCCGGGCCGAACCATATCCTCCCCACCGGAAAAGCGGCGCGGTTCGCCTCCCCGCTCGGGGTGCTCGATTTTCTCAAATGGTCGAGCGAGGTGGAACTCGATTCCGGGGCCGCGGCGCGGCTCGCGGGTCCCGCCGCCCGCCTGGCCGAGCTCGAGGGATTTCCCGCCCACGCCAGCGCCATTCGCATGCGCGCCGGGGGTGAACAGTAGCCAAAGTTTCTCCCGGTTCGTTTTTCCTCTGGCGCAACGCCCCCTAATCGAACATAATGGCGCGCGATTTTCGCGGGAGTGTTTGGCGCCCGCGCTTTATCGCCCGTAACCTGTTGAAATAAATTGTTTTGAGGAGGTCCCGCCGTGGCGGCGAAAAAAACGGGCCGCAAGGCCCAGGCGAGCCGGAAGACCAAGGAAACCGATTTCACGATATCCCTCGATCTCGACGGCAAGGGAAAGGCCTCGGTGAAAACCGGCCTCGGTTTTTTCGACCACATGCTCGGCCAGATCGCCCGGCACGGCCTGATCGATCTGAGCGTGCGCGGGAAGGGCGACATCGACGTGGACGGCCACCACACCGTCGAGGATGTGGGCATCCTCCTTGGCCAGACGCTCGCCAAGGCCCTCGGCGACCGCGCCGGAATCACCCGCTATGCGAGCCTGAGCCTCCCGATGATGGACGCCCTCGTCTCCGTCGCCCTCGACGCCGGCGGGCGCGGGAACCTGGTCTTTCGCGGCCGCTTCCCGGAGGCCCAGATCGGCGAGTTCGACACCGCGCTGGTGCGCGAGTTTTTCTGGTCGCTGGCGACCCAGGCGGGGGTCGACCTCCACATCGAGGTCCGCTACGGCGAGAACAGCCACCACATGGTCGAGGCCGTCTTCAAGGCTTTCGCGCGCACCCTTCGCGCCGCCGCCGCCCTCGATCCGCGCGAGACGGGGGTGCCCAGCACGAAGGGCGTCCTCTAGCCCGTCCCGGGTGGGGTAATTCCTGCGGGGTTGCATGACCTGGCCCTCTGCAGGGCGCTTATTTCAGCCGGTCGGCATGATTCTACTTTGAATTAAAATTTTTTCTGGAGACACCGATGGCCCCCTCCATCGTCGTCGTCGATTACGGAATGGGCAACGTGCGCAGCGTCGCCAACGGACTCGCCAGCGTCGGCGCCGCCTCCCGGCTCTCGGGCGACCCGGCCGACCTCGAGAACGCGGCCGGGATCATCCTCCCCGGCGTCGGCGGTTTTCCCGAGTGCATGAGCGCCCTGAACGCCGCCGGCCTGAGTGGTCCCCTCAAGGAGGCCGTCGCGCGCGGGGTCCCCTATCTGGGGATCTGCCTCGGCCTTCAGGTCCTCTTCGAGGCGAGCGAGGAGTTCGGCCGGACGCCGGGGCTGGGTATCCTCCCCGGGCGCATCCTGAAGTTCCCCTCCGGCGCGCGCGAGCCCGGCGCGTCAAGAGACATCCGCGTCCCCCACATGGGCTGGAACGGAATCCACCTCGAAAACGAATCCCCCCTCCTCGGCCCCGCCGCCGAGGGCCAGCACTTTTACTTCGTCCACTCCTACTACGCCGAGGTGAGCGCGCCCTGCCGCCCCTTCATCGCGGCCACCTGCGCCTACGGCGTCCCCTTCATCGCCGCCGTCCGCCGCGACAACCTTTTCGCCACCCAGTTCCACCCCGAAAAAAGCGGGGGAAGGGGGCTTGAGATTTTGAGGAGGTTCGCGAGGGTTTGCGGGTAGGAAGGGGAGGGGCCTTCCTGGGGGTAAGGGCCCGACCTGAGAGCACCGACCTTTCAGATGTGAAGCGGTTTATTTGTCATTCTGAGCGATAGAGAAGAATCTACGTGTCTGCCCGTCCAAGCAGATCCTTCGTGTCGTGCTTCGCCCTCGCTCAGGATGACAAGTTTTAACGGAGTCCCCCCCACAGTTGCAATTCCCCCCGTTTGCGTTTAAGCCGACAGATGAGCAGCCCGCTTTTTGGATATTGGAGTGTTGAAATGAGCGAGGACGGGAACGAATCCACGGAGCAGGGCACGGAACAGGAGGCCCAAACCCGGCGGGAGTTCGTGCGGCGAATGCTGCTGACTTCTTCTTATGTGGTCCCGGCGGTGGTGTCGTTCACGACCGAGGGCGTTTATGGGGGACAATCCCCCTCGGGGATGATGATGATGATCATGATGTCCCCGCCGGGGATGGGGATTTCCCCCGGCATGGGGATGATGGGCAGCCCGGGCGACCTGTGGAAGAAAAAGCCGCCCGAAACCGATCCCGGCAAACAATAAGCATTCCGCAAGGCGGCTTCTTCGCGCCGCGTTTAGCCTTCGCTCGCTGACAGGCTTTTCGGTTCCTTCCCCCCACCTTGCAATCCCGCCCGAATGGGTTTATCCATCCCTAACGCTTTCGCCGGAGAGGTAGTCTCCCGGCGCGTGGAGGGCCTTGAAATTGCTCATCATTCCGGCTGTGGACCTCAAGGGCGGCAAGTGCGTTCGCCTGATTCAGGGCCAAAAAGAGCGCGAGATCGTCTACGGGGCGGACCCGGCCGAGATGGCGATGGAGTGGGTGGGGCAGGGGGCGAAGCGGCTCCACCTGATCGACCTGGACGGCGCCTTCGAGGGCTCGCCCCAACATCTGGAAGTTTTGGCGGAGGTCGCCGCCCGCGCGGGGGTCCCCGTCCAGTTCGGGGGCGGGGTGCGGTCGATGGACGCGCTCCGCGCGGTGCTGGAGGCTGGGGCCGCGTTCGTCATCCTGGGAACGAGCGCCCTCAAGAACCCGGAGTTCCTCGAACGGGCCGCCGGTGAGAATCCGGGGAAAATCCTCCTCGGAATCGACGCGCGGGACGGCGAGGTCAAGGTCTCGGGCTGGATGGAGGGCGAGGGCGTCTCGCCCGAGGATCTGGCCGCCCGCTTCCGGGGTCTCCCGCTCGCCGGAATCGTGTTCACCGACATCTCGAGGGACGGCATGCTCGAGGGGTTCAACCCCGGGGCGACCGAGGCGCTGGCGCGGGCGGTGGCGGTGCCGGTCATCGCCGCCGGGGGCTTCAGCCGGATGGAGGATGTCGATAAACTCCTGCCGCTGGCGGAGGCGGGGGTCGCCGGGGCGGTTGTCGGGCGCGCGCTCTACGAGGGCACCTTCGATTTGAAGGCCGCGCTGGAGCGGGTCTGGTGCCGGCGAAACCGCTGGTGCGGGCGATGATGGATGATGCCGATAAGCTCTCTCTCGATGCGGCGCTGGAGGCGCTTTAATGCTGGCTAAACGGATTATTCCCTGCCTCGACGTGAAAGAGGGCCGCATCGTCAAGGGGATTAATTTCGTGGGCCTCCGCGACGCGGGCGACCCGGTCGAGTGCGCCGCGGCCTACGACGCGATGGGGGCGGACGAGATCTGTTTTCTCGACATAACGGCCTCGAAGGAAGCGCGGAAAACCCTGCTCGATGTCGTCTCGCGGACGGCCGAGCGGGTGTTCGTCCCCCTCACGGTGGGCGGGGGAGTGGGGCACGAGGACGATGTGCGGGACCTCCTCCGCGCCGGGGCCGACAAGGTGAGCATGAACAGCGCCGCGCTCAGGGACCCGGGCCTGGTGAAGCGGAGCGCCGAGCGTTTCGGCAGCTCGACGATCGTCTGCGCGGTGGACGCCAAGCGGGTCTCGCGCGAGGGCGAGACGCTGCGCTGGGAGGCGTTCACCCACGGGGGCTCGAAGCCCACCGGAAAAGACGCGGTGGCCTGGGCCGCCGAGGCGGCCCGGCTCGGGGCGGGAGAGATATTGCTCACGAGCATGGACCGCGACGGCACGCGGGACGGCTACGATCTCGATCTCACCCGCGCGGTGTCGGACGGCGTTCCGGTGCCGGTGATCGCCTCGGGCGGGGTGGGCGGTTTGGGGCATCTTTACGACGGACTCGCCGTGGCGGGCGCCGAGGCTGCGCTGGCGGCCTCGATATTTCACTTCGGCGAGTACACGGTCGAGGAGGCGAAACTTTACTTAAAGGAGCGGGGAGTGGAGGTCAGGCTGTGAACGAAGAAAAACCTTCGGGGGTGAATCCCTCGGGGATAAATCCCCCCGATGTGAACTGGAACGAGAGCGGGTTGGCCGCCGCCGTCTGTCAGGACGCGGGGACGGGCCAGGTCCTCATGCTCGCCTGGGTGAACGAGGAGTCGCTGCGCCTCACCCTCGAGAAAAGGACGGTTCACTTCTGGTCGCGCTCGCGCCAGGAGCTCTGGCACAAGGGCGAGACCTCGGGGAATTTCCTGAGGCTCGTATCGGCGAGCCTCGATTGCGACGGGGACGCCCTGCTCTTCTCTGTGCGGCCGGACGGGCCTGTTTGCCATACAGGGCGGATGTCGTGTTTCTTCAATGAGTTGGAAGTGTCCGGCGGCGCCCCGGGCGGCAGCCCCCCGAGCGGAAGCGCACCGGCGGGGGAGTTCACCTTCGATCACAATCTGCTGGAGTCGGTCTACCGGCTCATCCTGAGCCGCCGCGACGCGGGGGAGACCGGGGGGAGCTATGTGGCCCGGCTCTTCGAGCGGGGCGAGGGGCGTATCCTCGAGAAGGTAGAAGAGGAGGCCGGGGAGCTGGCGCGGGCCATCCGGGAGGAGAGCCGCGAGGAGATCGTCGCCGAGACGGCGGACCTGTGGTTTCATTCGCTGGTGGCGCTGGCCACGAAGGATGTTCCGCCGGGCGAGGTGTTCGCCGAGCTGGCCCGGCGGTTCGGCAGGGGGGGGCGTCCCGAAAGCCGCTAGAGGCGCGGGTTTTCGGCCATTCCTGGACTTTCGCTTATATTTCGTTAAACCTTGACAAATACCGGGCCGGTTCCTATATTCCACTCCGTGTTTTCAGCGGGCCGGCCCGGTATAGGTAATTTCTTTTAAGTAGTTGAAGTTAAAGGAGAAGGGATGGCGGAAGCTGTCCCTTTGTTTTGTACCTGAATCCCGAATGAGGGCTCTGCCCGCGCCGGGTATCGTGG